>CAYXNI010000037.1:0-12045 GCA_964466285.1 uncultured Planctomycetota bacterium
CCAGAGGTAACCGGAGGCGTTGACGAGCAGGGCCAGGTACGTGACCCAGAAGTACTGGCCCAACTGCGCGAGACGTGGAAACCATCGGCGGTCGTTCATAATCATCTGATATTATCTCTCCGTGGTTTCAGCTTGATTACCGGAACATTACACTTGGGTAAGGATTCTGTCCCATGCGGGTCAAGAGGCCTCGCCCGACGCCGCCCCCGAACCGGCGGCGCCTCTGTGACCGCGATGCCGTTGACGCCGGCATCCCGGCGGGGTAGACTCACGGGCATGGCTCCCAGGACGAACCGCGAACTGATCACAGGGCCGTTCCAGCCCGCGCTCGAGGACGCCCTTGCCGGCCGGATCCGCTCGGCTCAGGCCGCTGAGCGCGGCGCGCCGGTCATGGTCCTTGTCGGGTCGAACTTGCTGGCGGTCTATCTGCGCCGGCGTCTCGCCGAGACGCTGCCCCTGTGGAACGTGCGCTTCTTCACCTTCGCGGAACTCGCCCGCAAGCTGGGGTCGGGGCTCTTGAGCGAACGCGGACGGAAGCCGCTGCCCGAGCTCGCCCAGCAGATGATTGTCCGCAGCGTGGTTCGGGAACAGGCGGTCGGCTACTTCACGCCCGTGGCCGATCTGCCGGGGTTCGTCCGCACCACCGCCGCCTCCATCGACGACCTCAAGGAGGCCGGACTCGGGCCGGCCGACCTGGCGAAGCTGCCCGGCCCCAAGCTCACCGCCTTCCGGAGGATCTGCCTGGGCTATCAGGCCGTTCTTGAGTCCCAGGGGCTGTACGATTCCGCGGACCTGCTCGACGCTGCGGCCGAAGCCGCCGCCGGGTCGGACCTTGTCGCGTCGGCCGATTTCATCGCCTACGGCTTCTACGACCTGACCGGGCTCCAGCGGCGGCTTCTTCTCGCGCTGGCCGGGCGCGCCCGGTCGGCCACGGTGATGGTTCCTGCGGTCGGCGCACCCGCGCACGAATACGCCCGGCCCCTTGTCGAGTGGCTCCGGCAGAACGGATTCCGCTCACGCACAACGGCCGCCGCCGCCGACCCGCTCACCGCCCGGCTCTTTGCGTCCCCGGCGGGTACGCCGCTCGAGGCCGGCGAGTTCAGGATCCTCTCCGTGCCCGGCGAGCCCCGTGAAGCGCGCGAGATCGTCCGCCAAGTGCTCGACTACGCCCGGCGGGGGATCCCGTTCCACGAGATCGCCGTCCTGCTCCGCAACCCGGAGGCATATTCGCGGCTGCTGCGCGACGCTTTCGGCCTGCGCGGCATCCCGTACTTCATCGCTGGTGGCGTACCGCTCGCCGAGACGAAGGAGGCCCGCTCGCTCGAAATGCTGGCGGCTCTGCTCGCGGGCGATCTTCGCCGCGCCGACGTCATGCAGTTCGTCCACTTCGCCCCGATCGCCTTCGAGCGGTTACTTGGCCGTGTCGCCAACACAGCGGACTGGGACCTGCTGAGCATCCAGGCCGGCGTGGTGTCCGGCGAGGAGCAATGGACCCGGCGGCTGGCCACTCTCGGGGCCCGCCCCCGCGACGACGGAGAAGGTGACGCGGGGCCTGCGCTCGGCGAACTTCCGCACCTCCGGGACTTCATCGGCCGGCTTATCGCCGCCAAACGCGCGGTCCCGAATTCCGGCTCGTGGTCGGAGATGACCACGGCGTTGGTCCACGCATACCGCGGGATGACCGAGCCGACCGAGGCGCGCGAGAGCGTGTGCCTGGCCGTGGAGGGCTTGGGCCAGTTCGACGCTTTCGGCGCTGCGGATTCGTTCGACGAGGTGCGGAGTGCCATCACCGAGCTGCTGGCGCGGCGGCGGACGCCCGCGAAGGGATTTCAGCGCGGGTGCGTGTACGTCGGCGGCCTGTTCGAGTCGCGTGGCCTGCACTTCCGCGCGGTCATCCTGCCGGGCCTTGTCGAGAAGAGCTTCCCCGCCCCCGGCCGGCAGGATCCCATCCTTCTGGACTCCGAGCGCGCGGCGCTGGCGAAGACGGCGGGCCGGGGCGCTTATCTCCCGCTCAAGTCGGCCCGGACGGCGGAGGAGCAGATGCTCTTCGCGCTGGCCCTGTCTTCTTCGGCCGGGAAGACGGCCCTGACGTTCTCGCGGCTCGAGGTGGCGGCGGCGCGCGAGCGGATCCCGTCGCACTTCCTCACCCGCCTCGCCGAGGCGCTGACCGGCAAGCGCTGTGACTACTCGCTCCTTGAGCGGGCGCCCGGCTTCGTCCGCGTCGCCATGTTTCCGGCCAGGAGCGGCGACGTGCCCGACCTCGACGAGAACGACTATGACCTCCGCACCCTGGCCGACCTGGCCGACGCCGGCAGGCCGGAAGCCGCCCTGTACCTGGCGAACGTCGCCGAGCCCTTCCGACGCGGCGTCGAGGCCGAGACGGCTCGTTGGCAGCAGAAACGCTTCACGCGCTTCGACGGCGTCGTGGCGTCCGCACTGCCGTCGCCCCTCGGACAGGCGGTCTCCCCGACCCGCCTGGAACACTACGCCGGCTGCCCCTTCGCCTACTTCCTCAAGTACGTGCTCGGCCTCGAAAAACTCGAGGAGCCGGAGCAGGCCGAGCGGATCACCCCGCTCGAGCGCGGCGCCCTGGTCCACGACGTCCTGTTTGCGGCCTATGCACGGTGCTATAGCGCACAGCATAACGTGTCGGAAGACGAGCTGGCGGCGGCGCTCCGCGAGGCGGCCGAGGCGGAGTTCCGCCGGCGCGGGCACGTCGGCCCGGCACTCACCTGGGCGCTCGACCGGGCCGGCATTATGGCCGACCTGCGGCGCCTCGCCGCCGTCGACGCCGCCGACTGCCAGGCGGCCCACGCACGGCCCGCGTTCTTCGAGACCCGCTTCGGCATGGCGACACGCGGCCCGGGCGAAGGGTCCGCGTCCACCGAGACGCCGCTCGAGCTTGCATTCGGCGGCCACACCTGCCGCTTCAAGGGCAAGATCGACCGCATCGACCTCATCGGCCCGGTCGAGGCCAGGGTGATCGACTACAAGACCGGCGCGAAGACCGGCAAACCGGACTCGTTCAACGGGGGCTGCGCCCTGCAGCTTCCCATCTACATCCTCGCCGCCGAGATGCTCCTGCGCACGCGCCGGGTCGGCGGCGCCCGGTACTGGTTCGCCACGGCCCGCGGGAACTTCGCGTCCGTCGAGTTCACCCGCACCGCGCTTGAGGCCCGCATGGACGACCTCGAACAGATCGTCACGACGATCCTGGACGGCATCCGGCGCGGGCTCTTCATCGCCCGGCCGGTGAAGGAACGCTGCCGGACGTGCGGCCTCAAGGACGCCTGCGGCGCGAACGCCGACATCCTGTTCGAGCGCAAGAAGTCCGACCCGGCCATCGCCGGCCTGCTCAAGATGACGGAGATCGAATGAGCGCGAAGACGCCGAAAGACCAGGCGGCGCGCGAGCGCATCGCCAACGACCTCGACACCAGTTTCGCGGTGGAGGCAGGCGCGGGGACCGGCAAGACCACGCTGCTCACCGACCGGATGATCAGGGCGATCCGCACCGGGCGCGCCCGGCTCGGCGAGGCCGTCGCCATCACGTTCACCGACCGCGCCGCCAATGAGCTGAAGGTGCGTCTCCGCGACAAACTCGAACGTCTGCTCGGCGAGACCTCGGGTGAGGAGAACGGCCGGATCGCGGACGCGCTCGCCGGGCTCGACACCGCGCACACGTCGACCATCCACTCGTTCTGCGCCGAGATGCTGCGCGAGCGGCCGGTCGAGGCGGGCGTCGATCCCGGCTTCGAGATCGCCGACGCCCTCCGCTCGGACCTCCTGTTCGAGGAGGTCTGGACCCGCTGGCTTGGCCGCGAGCTTGATAACCCGGACAGCCCGCTTCGGCATGCGTTCCTCGCCGGCCTTGGGGCCGGACACTTGAAGACCTTCGCCTCGTTTCTCCGCTGGAACCGGGATCTCCAGCCCCCTGCCGAGGAGTTCGACATCGCCGCCGCTGTCGATGAGTTCGTCCGGCAGTTCGTGCCGCAGGCCCGCGCGCTCTACGCGCGGATGCAGGCGCGTTGCCCGTCGCCCGACTGCTCCTGCAACTCGCGCATCGTCGCCGCGGTGCGCGGCTCCGACCAGCTCGACGCCGCCGCGCCGGGCGACCGCTTCGCCTGCGTGCCCACGATCCCGGCGCTCGGCCTCTCGCGGCCGAGGAACGCGTGCAAGCCGCACAAGGACCAGTGCCTCCGGGAGCTCAATGAGCTGGAGCAGCTCGCCGGGCCGCTTCGCGGCCCGGCGGCGCACGTGCTCGTCTGCAAGCTGGCCGAAGTCCTTCGCGGCATGGGCGAGGAGTACGAGCGGGAGAAACGCCGCCGCGCATGGCTCGACTTCGACGACCTGCTCCTGAAGGCCCGCGACCTGCTCCGCGACAACAAGGACGTCCGCAGGTACTTCCAAGCGAAGTACAAGATGATCCTGGTGGACGAGTGCCAAGACACCGACCCGCTGCAGACCGAGATCGCCCTGTTCCTGGCCGAGGACGGGGCCCGGGCGGACGACTGGCGCCGCGTGCGGATCGCACCCGGCAAGCTGCTCTTCGTCGGCGATCCGAAGCAGTCGATCTACCGCTTCCGCCGCGCCGACATCGAGACCTACGAGGAGGCGAAGCAGGTGGTGGCACAGTCGGGCGAGCTGCTCCACATCAGCCAGAACTTCCGCAGCTCCGCTTCATGCGTCCGGTGGGTCAACGCGGTGTTTGGCGAGCTGATCGAGCGGCCCGATGACGGCGCCTACCAGCCGGAGTATGTGCCGCTCGACGCGTGGCGGACCGACGACGCGCCCGCGGCGACCGTGCTCCGGCCGCCCACCGGCACGGATTTCGGGAAGATCGACGAGGCCCGCGCGGCCGAGGCAGCGGCAGTCGCAGCGGAGATTCTCAGGATGGTACGACGCGGCGACACCATCCTCGACAAGGATAAAGGGAAGCCGAGGCCGGTCACGTTCGCGGACTTCGCGATTCTGTTTCGCGCGCGGACGAGCTTCAGCACGTACGAGAACACTCTGGGCTCGTTCGGCGTGCCGTTCCGCGCGGTGAGCGGGCGCAGCTTCTTCGCCAGGCAGGAGGTCGCCGAGCTGCGCTGCGTCCTGGCCGCGGCCGAGCGCCCTTACGACGGTTTGGCCGTGGCCGCCGCGCTGCGGACTTCGCTGCTCGGGATCGCCGACGACGAGCTGCCGGCCGCAACCGGCGTCCGCTTCAACTACCTTCGGGACCTTCCGGCCGACGCCGGGGCCGTGCGCTCCGCGTTCGCCCTGCTCGCCGGGTGGCACCGGCTGCGGAACTCGGCCAGCACGCCGGCGCTGGTTCAGAAGGTGCTGTCCGACACGAAGGCCGTCGAGCTGTTCTATCTCAAGCCGGGCGGTGAGCAGCGGGCGGCGAATCTCGCCAAGGTGATCGACGTGGCCCGCGCCTACGAGGAGACGCCCGGCGCGACGTTCGGCGGCTTCGTTCGCTGGCTCGAGGAGCTGACCACGGCCGGCGAGGAAGGCGAGTCGCCGCTCGCCGAAGAGGAGGGCGAGTTCGTCAAGCTGATCACCGTCCACAAGGCCAAGGGGCTTGAGTTCCCCGTCGTGGTCCTTGCCGACATCGCAGGCGACCCCAATCCCCGGAGCGAGCCTGTTGTCAACCGCCGGGAGGGCACGTTCGACATCCGGCTCGGCCCAAAGGATTTGAACGTCTCGACCATCGGTTACGCGGATGCGCTGGAATACGAGAAGCTCCGCGAGGAGGCGGAGGCACGGCGCCTGTTCTACGTCGCGACGACCCGCGCCCGCGACCGGCTCATCATCCCGCACTTCGCGCCCGAGAGGATGGGCGGGTGCCTCAAGTACCTGCTCGGGCTCTCTGATAACGCGACGGACGAGGCGAGTGCGGTTGCGGCCGACGTGACAGCGGCGGCGGATGATCTTGCGCTGCCGGAGACGCGCGCCTTCCGCGTGAACCTCGCCGGCCCCCCGCCGAAGGAGTGCGACAGGCTCATCAAGGCGCGCGAGGAGTGGAAAGAGGGGCGGCGGAAGTTGATCGAAGCGGCCGCGGCGCACAAGCCGCTCCGCACGGCCTCGGGCCTGACCGAGGCGGACCACGTCGACTTCGGGCCGCCGTCCGCCGATAGTGAACAGGGCCGGGCGATCGGCAAGGCGACGCACGCGGTCCTGGAACAGGCGAACCTCGCCACCGGGTCCGGGCTTGACCGGCTGGCCGAGGCGGAAGCCGTGCGCAACGGCGTCCCCGGCCAGGCACAGCTTATCAAGCAGTTGGCGCGGAACGCGGTTGATTCGCCGTTGGTGAAGCGCGCTGCCGAGGCCGCCAAGGTCTACCGCGAGGTGCCTTTTGCCGTGAGCATAGACGGGACGGTTCTCGAGGGCTTCATCGACCTCGCGTTCGACGACGGGTCAGGCCTCGTGATTGTCGACTACAAGACGGACGACGTGCCCGAGGCCGAACTGGCCGCGCACGCGGACCGGTATCGGCTGCAGGTCGGCGCGTATGCCCTGGCGGCGCGCGAGGTGTTCGGCGTGCTGCCCCGGGCGGCCGCGCTCCTTTTCCTGCGGGCGGAACGCGAGGTTCCGGTCAGAATCGATGATGAGTTGATCGGGCGAGTCAGGGAGGCGTTGTGAACGACGCGGCGCATATCGTCGAAGTGTTCAGCGGCATCCAGGGCGAGGGAACGCACGTCGGGCGGCGGCAGGTGTTCGTGCGATTCGCAGGCTGCAACCTGGCCTGCGCCTGCTGCGACACGCCGGCCTCCCGCACGGTCACCGGAACCGCGCTGATCGAGCGCCGGGCCGGCTCGCGCACTTTCCGGAAGATGAAGAACCCGATGTCCGCCGCGGGCCTGGCCGCCGTGATCGGGCGGCTCGACCGAGACCGGACGCACGACTCGATCAGCCTGACCGGGGGCGAGCCGCTGCTCGCGGCCGACTTCATCGCCGAACTGATCCCGCTGTGCGAGGGAAGAAGCTTCTACCTCGAAACGAACGGCACCCTGCCGCGCGAGCTGCGGAAGGTCGTCCGCCTGGTCCGGACGGTCGCGATGGATATCAAGCTCGCGTCGGCGACCGGCCAGGCCGCGGACCTCAAGACCGCGCGAGAGTTCCTGATCATCGCGCGGCGGCGTGACGTGTTTGTAAAGGTGGTCGTGAGCGATCGAACCACGGCCCAGGAGGTCCGGGGAGCCGCCCGTGTCATTAAGGCCGTGAGCCCCGACGTCCCGCTCGTCATCCAGCCCGTGACACCGGCGGCCCGCGTGAAAGCGCCGTCGCCCGCGCAGGTGCTTGAGCTTCAGAGCGCCGCCCTCGGCCACCTGACCGACGTGCGGGTCATCCCGCAAGTTCACAAGCTCATGGGACAGAAATGACGGGAGATCTGCGATCTGGCGCTCAAGACGCGGAGCCGTGCTACGCCCGCAACTCGGCGCCGAACTGCTGCTTCATCTTTTCGGCTATGCGGATCATTGCAGCGTCGGCCTCTTCGCCGGTCAGGGTGCGGTCGAGGGCGCGGTAGACGACGGAGAAGGCGACGGCCTTCCTGCCCTCGGCGATCTGCTCGCCTCGGTACTCGCTCTGGAAGGCGATGGACTCGGCGGCGGCGCCGGCCTCGCGGGCGGCGAGGTCTCGAAGTGCGGCCCACTTCACGGTCTCGTCGACGACGACGCAGAGGTCGCGCTTGACGGACGGGAAGCGTGGCAGGGGCTCGAACCGGCGGGCGACGCCGGCGGCACTGGCCAGCAGGTCGAAGTCGAGCTCGGCCATGGCGGGGGCGTCGCGCAGGTCAAAGAGCTGGGCCAACTCGCGGTTGATTTCGCCCGCGAGGCCGAGGAACCGTTCGCCGAGCGTCAGCTTGGCCATGCGGCCCGGCGCGAAGTTCGGGTCCGCGTGCTCCGCGTACACGACGGGTTCAGCGATGCCGAGGTGTCTGACAAGCACGTCGAGCACGCCGCGCAGCGAGGCGTAGCCGTCGCCGTCGAGGAGCGCCAGGCACGTTTTCTCCATCGGCCCGCCAGACTGTTTCCCGTAGATTTCCGACAGCTCGAAGAAGAGCGGCTGGTCGACGCCCCTGTTGAGGTTGGTCTTCTTGACCCGGAGGAGTTGGGGGATGAGGCTGGTCCGCAGGGCGGGCTCTTCGCGGTTGACGGGGTTTCGGATGATGTTGACCTCGGATGTCCAGTGCTTGAACCGCCCGGCCAGATCGGCGGGCACGAAGCTCGACGTGCGTGCTTCCATGTAGCCGAGGCTCACGCACAGGTCGCGCACTTTGGCGGACACAACGTCCACCTTCTGCACCGGGACGGCGCGGATGAGCATCCGTGTCTCCTGCGGGACGTTGCTGTAACCGAAGGTCCGGGCGACCTCCTCGATGAGGTCGATCTCGCGCGAGATGTCCGCTCGGAAGGTCGGGATGCGGAAGTCGATCTCGCCGGGGCGTTCGGCGGCGGCGACGCAACCCAAGCCCTCGATCAGCGCCTTCTGCCGCGCGGCCGGAATCTCGACTCCGAGCACCACGGTGGCGCGGGCGGGCCGGAAGCGGACGACCCGCTCGGCCGGAACGGGCCGCCCGACGTCGATTACGCCCTTGAGCACCTGGCCCCCGGCCACCTCGGCGATGAGCGCGGCGGCCCGTTCGGAGCCCCAGCCGACGCCGCTCGGATCGACGCCCCGCTCGAAGCGGTAGGATGAATCGCTGGACAGCCCCAGCGCCCGGGACGTGCGGCGAATGCTCGCGGGCAGGAACTCGGCGCTTTCGAGCAGGATATTCTTCGTGCTGTCGCTGATCTCCGTCTCAAGGCCGCCCATCACGCCGGCCACTGCGGTGGGTATCTCGGCGTCCGCGATCACCAGCATCTCGGTGGAAAGCTTGTGAACGGTGCCGTCGATGACGGTGATCGGTTCGCCCGCGCGAGCGCGCCGGACGACGATCCGGCCGCCGCGCAGCTTGTCGAAATCGAAGGCATGAAGCGGCTGGCCGCATTCCATGAGCACGAAGTTGGTGACGTCGACGACGTTGTTGACAGGGCGCAGGCCGATCGTCTCGAGCCGCTGCTGCAACCACGCCGGGCTGGGCGCGATGCGGATGCCGGTGATGAGCCGCGCGGTGTAGCGCAGGCATAGGTCGGGCGCCTCGTTCGCGACTCTGGTCCGGTCGGCGACCCTGCCGCCGCTGCACTTCAAGCTGACCTGGGGGATCTTGAGCAGGGTGCTGGTGGCGGCGGCGATCTCGCGTGCCACGCCGATCATCGAGAGCAGGTCGGGCCGGTTCGCCGTGATCTCGAGCGCGAACACCGTGTCGCTGCCGACGGTGCGAACGCTTTCGAGCTGGAGGCCGAGTTCAGGCATCAGCCGGGCAAGCTCGTTCGGCGACGCCTTCAGGTCACAGTACTCGCGAAGCCAACTGTAGCTGACGTCCATGCGGCTCTCTCAAAAGGGACTGGAGTTGTGGATGATTATAGGCCGGGACGAGGGAAAGTCAAACCAAGAACAAGACAGAAGACCTTACCACGAAGGCACAAAGACATCCAGGCGCGCAAAGAAAGACTTTCGTGAATCTTCGTGTCTTCGTACCTTTACGGTCAGGTCCGTCTTCTCCGTCTGTCACTTCTTCCGGATCACTTCTTCCATCACGGGGACGGTGAGGTACCGCTCGCCGGTGTCGCAGATGATGGTCACGATGAACTTGCCCTTGTTCTCGGGGCGCTTGGCGACCTGGAGCGAGGCCCAGACGTTGGCGCCGGAGGAGATGCCGCACAGGATGCCATCGCGCCTGGCGACGGCGATAGCGGTCGAAGCAGCATCTTCGTTGGTAACGGCGATGATCTCGTCGTAGATTCCGGTGTTGAGGACGCGGGGGACGAAACCGGCGCCGATGCCCTGGATCTTGTGTGGGCCGGCCTTTCCGCCGGAGAGCACGGGCGAGGCCGCCGGTTCGACGGCCACGATCTTCACGCCGGGCTTCCGCCCTTTCAGCACTTCGCCTACGCCGGTGATCGTGCCGCCGGTCCCGATCCCTGCGACGAAAATATCAACCTTCCCCTGCGTGTCTGCCCAGATTTCCTCGGCCGTGGTCGCGCGGTGGATGGCGGGGTTGGCGGGGTTGTCGAACTGCTGGGGCATGAAAGCGTCGGGCGTTGCCCTGAGGAGTTCTTCGGCCTTGACGATGGCGCCGGGCATGCCCTGCATGCCGGGCGTGAGGATGACCTCGGCGCCGAGCATGGCGAGGAGGTTCCGCCGCTCGATGCTCATCGAGTCGGGCATGGTGAGGAGCGTGCGGTAGCCTTTGGCGGCGCAGACGAAGGCGAGGCCGATGCCCGTGTTGCCGGAGGTGGGCTCGATGACGACGCTGCCGGGGCGGAGCTTGCCTTCGCGTTCGGCGGCTTCGATCATGGACAAGGCGATGCGGTCCTTGACGCTGCCGCAGGGGTTGCGGGACTCGAGCTTGCCGGCGAGGGTCACGTCCAGCCCTTCGGCCGTTTTTCTGAGCCTGACGAGAGGGGTTCGACCGATCGTTCCCAGGATGCTCTCAAATGTTTCTGCCATTGGTGCCTCCGTTCTGCCGGGTTGACGGCGACAGGCCGCATTCCCTACCAACTTATGCTGATTATGCCGTTTCTGCCCGCGCAAGTCAAGCCGGAGCAACCAAAATCCTGGAGGCTGTCTCGAACGATGGGCCAGACATTCCTGTCCGGCCATGGGCGGACGCTAATGCCCGCCCCACCAGGATGCCGGCGGCATAGGATGCCGGCGGCATGTGTCGTCAGACTTCGGCGAGCTTCAGCATCTCCTCGGCCTTCTGGACGGATTCGACGCCCATGTTGATCAGGAACTGCTTGAGGCCGGTGCCGAACTCTTTCTTCATCGCCTTCAGGTTGTCGGCTCCGCTGCACCAGATGTTGAGCTTCTTGCCGGCGTCGATGGTCTTGTGGTAGATCGGCCACCACCTCGGGTCGTCGGTGTCGGCCTGCCCGGCGCCAGGCGTCCACTGGAGCATGGTGAGGCGCGGGATCGAGAGCAGGTGGTCGTGGTGCGGGAGTGCGCCGGGGCCGTCCCAGTGGTACATGCAGTAGGAGACGCGCTCGGTCATCTCGGTGAGGACGGGGACCATGAACTCGCCGAACATCTCGGGCGAGATCATCGCGGAGAAGTCGCACTGGAACTTGGCCATCCGGCCGGGCGCCCACGCCCAGAAAATGGAGCCGCCGGCCTCGTCGCGAGTCATGTCATAAAGAACGTCATAGTAATGGAAGTAGCGGTCGGTGATGCGGCGCAGGCAGGCGTGGACCCACTCGGGCCGTTCCACGAGGTCAAGCAGCAACTTCGAGGTGCCGCGCATCGCGGCGAGGGTGTCCAGCCCTTCGATCAGGTCCGGGAACGCGACGAGGAACTTGCCCTTGCCCAGCCGGACCTGCTCGCGTCCCAGCCGCAGGCTGAACTGCCAGTAGAAATTGTCCGGATCGTACTCGAAGCGCGCTGACTTCGGATCGTCGATGATCGGTTCGCACCACACCGTTCCTTCCGTCTCCACCCCCTTGCAGCCCAGGTAGAGTGCCAGGCAATTGGGCGCCAGGTCTGGCGCAACGCCCGGGACGGAGTCGCCCAGGTAATGCGTTACGGTGCAGGCGCGGGCGGAGCAGTTCACGCGGTACTCGAAGTTGCTGGTCGAGTAGTCGGTGACCCAGCCCTCGGGCCGCGGCATCGCTGGGATGTCCTCGAGCGGCTTTGGCCGGCCGGCGTAGAGCTGCATCATCGGACGCCCGATGTCGCCCCCGTTCCACCAGATGGTCAGCCGCTTTCGGACCTCGTCCATGTCCTCTCGGTACAGCAATCCGCTCACCTTGTTGTCCTCACTGCGGTTCATGGCTCAATCGAACGGAACGAAGCATAGCGGGGCCGGCCTGCCCCGTCAAGCCATCGCCGCCCCTGGGGTGTGGCCGCAAGAACTAAATCAGTTCACATCAGTGTGAATCAGTGCCAAACCATGTGCCGTTCCGCCTCCATCTGCGCAATCTGCGTAATCTGCGGATTCGCTTGTCTTGAATTTCGACCG
>CAYXNI010000038.1:0-11948 GCA_964466285.1 uncultured Planctomycetota bacterium
CAGCAGATCCATTCGACCGATTCCCTTATTTCACCGCCATTGTATGGTGTCCCCGTAATTCCCATGCCCACATGCATGGAACGGCCCCGCCTGACTCACGCGGTCAAACGGGGCCGCTCCTTGCGCAGGGTTTCTCTTACTCGTTCGTTGGCGGAGCGGGTGGTTCCGGCCGCTCACCCTCGGCATGCGGCCGCCGCGGCCGCTCGGGCGCCTCGCCGGGCTTCATCTCGCGACCTGGCCCCATCGGCGGCTTGAGCAAGCGCTCGGCCAGCTTGTCGACGGCGGCAGGTGCTTCGTCCTGGATGATCTTTGCCATGTTCGCCGTATGCGTCGCGAACTCGGCGATCATCTTCTTGGCCAGGGCCTTCGCTTCCTCTATGTGGTTTTTCAGCGCGTCCTTAGGGGTCGCCCCGCCCTCGATGTCCTTACGCATCGCCTCTCGCAGCGCACCCGCCTCCTTCAGGACCGGCTCCATCGCCGTGCGATGCCGCTCCTTCTCGGCTTTGGCCGCCTCGGACTCCATCATGCCCATAGGGCCTATCGGGCCCATTTGCCCCAACTGCCCCATACGCATCCCTTCCGGGGGACGAGGGGGACGAGGGGGACGAGCCGGGCCGCCCGCTCCCTCTTCGGCGTAGACGATCGACGCCGAGAGGACCATGACCATGCCAATCAACAACGACCTGATTCCTCTAGACATACCTCAACCCTCCTTTTTCCCAACAGAACTCCATCTCATCCTCGCGCGTGCCACACGCACACACGCTGCACGCTGAAGCACACTTAAGCAAAAGCCATGCCCGTTCTGATGAAACAGAGCGGGTGTTTCACAACGGCTTTCTGATCAGTGAGTTATGAAGCCAGGTACTGAGACGGCCCGCTCGAGAGCGAGCAGAACGTGTGGGATTGTCCGTCTCGGCGTGTGGTGGAACCCTACATCAACGGGGGAACGGTCATTGCCCTGGCCGGGGGTCCTGGCCGTCCTTTGCTTCGCGGGCGCGTGAACTGAGCCGACGCGCCGCCGCGTCAATGTCCCGAGGCCGGGACTTGGCCGCCAACCCCCGAACATGGCGGCCGACGTGCCGGCTGCTCCGGCGGTCGAACAGTACGGCGGCCACGAACAACACGATCAGCAGGCACCCGCCGACCATTGCCGCCAGGATAATGGACGGCGAACTCCTGTACTCCAGCGGCACGAGCCGCCGCGCCATCATCAGCGAGGTGAGCACTTCCTTGCTGGCGGGAGGGGCGCTGATGTAGCGATATGTCTTGAAGAACACCCCGTAGGCGCGCACCTGGTCGCGCAGCGCCAGCGGCGCCGGGTCCTCCAACGTATACACCCAGACCCACTGGCCCCCGCTCGTGTGCAGGATGCAGAGGTACAGCTGTTTGACCTCTCCGATGTTTGGCGGCTGGAAGATGACTTGAGTCTGCTTCAGGACGCCGTCCACCGCGACGACTTTGTCGCGTGCGGCCGCGGGAAAGCGCTCCATCGATTCGGGCGTCAACGACCCGTCCGCCTGCTCCTTCAATTGCTCCTGGGACAGGCCCTGCACCTTGTGAACCAGGTAGTAAAACACCTTCGGCTCCTGCCCGAAGGTCCCGTCGTACACCTTTCGGAGGACGGACGCGTCGGTCAGGTACTGCGGAGCCTCAAGGCCCCACGCGATGATGACCGGCGTCGGCTTCTTCGGCCGGGGCTCGGGCTCCGTGCCGGCAGCTTTCTCCGGCGGCCCGGCCTCTCGGTCACCCTCACCGTTCAGTTCCGCCTTCCACGAAGGGGTGTGGCCGAACATCCTGAAGAACCGGCCGGCCAGCTTCACGTGGTCGCCTTCGTCGATCCCCTTCACGTCATACACCGCATACACCAGGTACAGGTTGCCCCGGGCGTCCTTGATCTCATACTCGGTCGCCGACGAAATGCCGGCCGCCGGGATGGTGTACTCATCGCACACGCGAAGCGAGACCACGTCCCCTTCGAGCAAGACGGGCGCGCCCACCGGCAGCTTGCCGATTTCCTCGGGCGGCGGGGCCGGTTCCGCCTGCTTCCTGAGCTTCTCGAGATCGGCGATCTTCATCTGGTAAAGAAGCTGGTAGAAGGCCGTGTTCGCCAGCGCCCCTTCCGACATCACCGTGTCGCGGAGGAAGGCCGGGTCGGTCAGGTACGAGGGGATCTCCTTCGCCGGCCTCGGCTCGGGCTCCCCCTTGTAGGACGGAGTGGACGGGCTCTTTCCTTCGGCGGCCGGGGCGTCTTCACCCCGCTCGCCGGGCGTCATGTACTGCCGGGCGAACCGCTGGACGGCGAAATACATCCCGAGCATCATGACACCGAACGCCGCCACCAGGATGATCCCTCGAAAAGGGCTCCGCCCCCGGCTGGCCGTGTTCTTCGTGAAATCCATAAAGGGTCATCCTCTCCGGCCCGATGAAGCGTCAGCACGTTCCATGAACGAGACTGGCCGCAACCAAGTTCGCCCCTGCATGATACCGCCTTGCCTGCAACAGGTCAACTCGACTTTTTGATTGCAATCGCCGGGCGCAACTTCTATAATGGCCGCGTTGCAGGCGGACGGGCTACAGTGGCCCGTCGCACCGCCCTTTTTTCGGAACGGTCTAGATGGCACTAGTTAAGGAAAGAAGGCAGGAACTGGTCCGAGATTATCGGACCCATGACAGCGACACCGGTTCGCCGGAAGTACAGGTCGCGCTTCTCACCGAACGGATCAACCAGCTGTCCGAGCATCTTAAGGGACACAAGAAGGACCACGCCTCTCGGCGCGGCCTCCTCAAGATGGTCGGCAACCGGTCCGCCTTGCTCAAGTATCTGGCGGCAAACGATCGGCCGCGCTATCGTCAGCTGATCGAGCGGTTGGGACTTCGGAAGTGATGTGAAGCCGTGTAGGAATGGCAGGTGTCAGGAGGAAGAATTTGGCTTTCGCGCGCGTTGAAAGAGAAATTGGCGGCAAGAAGTTAAGCATTGAAACAGGCAAGTTGGCAAGGCAGGCGAGCGGCTCGGTCGTAGTCAGATACGGGGATACCGTCGTACTCGTCGCAACAGTCTCCGGGGCGGATCGCTCCGAGACAGATTTCCTGCCACTCTTCGTGGAATACCGCGAGAAGCTGTTCGCCGTTGGCAAGATCCCCGGCGGGCGGTACTACAAGCGGGAAGGACGGCCGACCCTCAAGGAAATCCTGACGATGCGGATGATCGACCGGCCCATCCGGCCGCTGTTCCCGGACGGGTACCGCAAAGAGGTCCAGATCACCGGCACCGTCCTGTCCGCCGACATGAAGGAGTGCGACCCGGACATCCTGGCCGTAATCGGCGCATCCGCCGCGCTGTGCGTGTCCCCCATCCCGTTTGACGGGCCGGTGGGAACCATCCGCATCGGCCGCGTGGACGGGGAACTGATCGTCAACCCGACCCCCAGCCAGGTGGAAAAGGGCGATTTCGCCCTCATCATCTGCGGCACGCGTGACCGCGTCGTGATGCTCGAAGGCGAAGCCAACGAGATCCCCGAGTCCGAGATCGCGGATGCCATCGCGTTCGGCCACCGCCAACTGCAGCCGATCATCGACATGCAGGAAGAACTGGCCCTCGAGGCGGGTGAGCCCAAGGAACTGCCGCCCGAGGTCCCCGCGGACCAGGAACTGTACGAGAAGGTCAAGGCCAAGGCCGAAGACCGCCTTCGCGACAAGATCGTCATGCCGACCAAGGTGGGACGCAACCGGGCGGTCGAGGCCATCCGCGAGTCTCTGCTGGATGAGTTGTGCGATCCGGAGTCGGCCGGGGCCGTTCCGCCCGAGCGGGTGAAAGCGATGTTCGAGCGGCTGGTGCACGAAGTCATCCGCAGCATGATCGTCGCCGGCAAGCGGACCGACGGGCGCGGGCCCGACGATATCCGCCCGATCTCGTCCGAGGTCGGCGTCCTCCCGCGGACCCACGGCTCCGCGATCTTCCAGCGCGGCGAGACCCAGGCCCTGGTCGTCGCGACCCTCGGCACCAGCACTGACGAAGAGATCATCTCCGGACTGCACGACGAGTACTCCCGGAAGTTCATGCTCCAATACAACCACCCGTCGTTCGCGGTCGGCGAGACCAAGCCGGACCGCGGGCCAAGCAGGCGCGACATCGGGCACGGCGGCCTGGCCGAGAAGGCCATCGCCAAGGTCCTGCCCGACAAGGGCGAATTCCCGTACACGATCCGCCTCGTTTCCGACATCCTCGAATCCAACGGATCCACCTCACAGGCCACCGTCTGCGGCGCCACACTCTGCCTGATGGACGCCGGCGTCAAGATCAAGCGGCCCGTCGCCGGCATCTCCATCGGCCTCGTCCACGAGCTTGGGGCCGACGTCCTCCTTACTGACATCTCCGGTGACGAAGACCATCACGGCGACATGGACTTCAAGGTGGCCGGAACGCAGCGCGGGATGACCGCCCTCCAAGTCGACGTCAAGATCAAGGGGCTGACCGGCGAAATCATCCGAGGGGCTTTCGACAAGGCCACGCAGGCCCGCATCAGAATCCTGCGCGAGATGCTCAAGGCGATCGACCGCCCCAGAGAGCAACTCTCCGAACTGGCCCCGCGACTGCTCCAAGTCAAGATCGCCCCGGCCAGCATCGGCAAGCTGATCGGCCCGGGCGGCAAGATGATCCGGCAGATCGAAGAGATGTCCGGCGCCAGAGTCGAGGTCGAAGACGACGGCACCGTGACACTGTCCTCGGTCGACGCCTCCGCGGCCCTCGCCGCAAAGAAAATGATCGACGACATGTTCGCCGAGGCCGAGGTCGGCAAGATCTACGAGGGCCGCGTCACCGGCATCAAAGACTTCGGAGCCTTCGTCGAAATCCTCCCCGGCACGGACGGCCTGTGCCACGTGTCCGAGCTCTCCGATAAGTTCGTCAAAAGCGTCGAAGATGAAGTGAAGGTGGGTGACATCCTTCGGGTCAAGGTCATCGACGTGGATGGCCAGGGCCGGATTCGCCTCAGCCGCAAGGCCGTGCTCCGCGAGGAGGCCGGCAAGGGCTGAGATGTCCGATAGGGCCGCACACACGCGCGTGCGGACTGGTGGCCCGGTCCAAGGGGGGATCGGGCCTGGGTGAATGGGGAGGAGAGGGCAACGGAGAGAGCGCAAAGGGCCAGGCGACCTGCCAAGAGCGGCCCTGTCTGTTCCAAACCGACCTGGCTCGATCTGGCTCGTGCGCAAGGAGGCAAAGAGACGGGGCCGGATGTGGTATTATGGGCCACCAGGGTGCCGGCAAGATGCCGGGGGCGGACACAAGACAGACAATTCTCGCCGGTTTGCCCCGGTAACAATCCCGGCCGCAGAAATGCGCGACCGGTGACTTGCTGTAAGGAGACAGGCACCTATGGCTACCGGGATGGTAAAATGGTTCGACCCGAAGAAAGGCTACGGTTTCATCACGCAGGATAGCGGCGAAGACGTCTTCGTTCACTGGCGACAGATCCAGGGCGAGGAATCGTTCAAGACGCTTCAGGACGGTGACCGAGTCGAGTTCGAAGTGGTCAAAGGCGAGAAAGGGCTTCAGGCCGAGAAGGTCAGTCGGGTGACCGCCTGAGGGCCTGTTTCTTCCGCGAAACAGCCCGGACGCGTCAGGCCTGCCCTGTCCGTCCGGGCTGTTTCCGTCAGGGGAACGCGAGATCGTCTTATGAGCGACCGGGCCAACGGCTGGGCTTACATCGCAGCTCTCGCGGGGGAACTCGCGCACGAGATCAAGAACCCCCTCAGCACCATCAAGCTCAACCTCCAACTCCTCGAAGAAGAATGGGCCGCACCCAAAACCCCGCGCGAAAAGCGCACCATCCGCAAGCTCCAGATCCTCCAGAAAGAAGTCCAGCGCCTCACACAGACCCTCGACGACTTCCTCCGCTTCACCAGGGTCGAGCAGTCCCGCCTCCTGCCCACAGACATCAACGAACTCGCCGCCGAAATCGCCGAGTTCATCGAACCGGAACTCGCCCGCTCCAGCATCCAACTGCGCGAACAATACACCCCCGGCCTCCCGCGCCTGCTCGCCGACCCCAAGCTCCTCAAGCAAGCCATCCTCAACATCATCCTCAACGCCCAGCAGGCCATGCCCCAGGGCGGCGAACTCTTCCTCCGCACCTCCTCCGCCGCCGGCCAGGTCGCCATCGAAATCATTGACACCGGCCCCGGCATCCCCGAAAATACAAGGGACAAGGTGTTCGACGTCTTCTTCTCCACCAAGAAAGAAGGCTCCGGACTCGGCCTCGCCGTCACCAGGCGCATCGTCGAACAGCACGGCGGAACCGTCACCTTCCAGTCCGAGCCAGGCAAAGGCACCGACTTCATCATCCGCATCCCCGCGTGCGAGTGCGACAAACCGCCGGACGACCCGAAGCAATGAGCCAGAACATCCGAATCCTTGTGATCGACGACGAACCCAGCCACTGCGAGGCCGCCGCCGAAGTCCTCACCAAGGTCGGCTACCACTGCACCTGCGCCCATTCCGCCGCCGACGGACTCCGCGCCATCGAGCGCAGCAACATCGACGTCGTCGTCACCGACCTCGTCCTCGGCGAAGAACTCAACGGCCTCGACATCCTCCGCCGCGCCCTCAAGACCCTCGACGACGTCGAGGTCATCGTCGTCACCGGCCACGGAACCATCCCCAGCGCCGTCGAAGCCATCCAGCTCGGGGCCGCCAGCTACCTCACCAAGCCCCTCGACATCAACGAACTCCGCACCGTCGTCGCACGCGCCGTCGCAAACATCCAGCTCCGCCGCGAAAACCGCGACCTCCGCCGAACCATCAACTCCCGCTTCGGCTTCGACCAGATCCTCGGCGAAGACCCCAAAATCCTCCGCATTCTCGACACACTCCAGCAGATCGCCCCCACCGACGCCACCGTCATCATCTACGGCGAGAGCGGAACCGGCAAGGAACTCATCGCCAAAGCCATCCACTTCAACAGCCCCCGCCGCAACCGACCCTTCGTCGCCCTCAACTGCGCCTCCCTCTCAGAAGGCATCCTCGAAAGCGAACTCTTCGGCCACGAAAAAGGCGCCTTCACCAGCGCCGCAGGCCGCCGCATCGGCCGCTTCGAATACGCCGACGGCGGCACACTCATGCTCGACGAAGTCGGCGACATGCCCCTCAGCACCCAGATCAAACTCCTCCGCGTCATCGAGGAGCGGCAGATCAGCCGCGTCGGAAGCAACGAACCCCTCGACATCGACGTCCGCATCCTCGCCGCCACCAACGCAAACCTCCAGCAGCTCGTCAGAGAAAAACGCTTCCGCGAAGACCTCTTCTTCCGCCTCAACGTCGTCTCCATCCAAATGCCCCCCCTCCGCGACCGCAAGGGCGACATCCCGCTCCTCGCACAGAACTTCGTCTCCGAGTTCGCCGCGCGCCACCAGAAACAAATCACCGGCATCTCCCCGGAGGTCAGCAAGGCACTCGCACGCTACGACTGGCCCGGCAACATCCGCGAACTCCGCAACTGCATCGAGAGCATGATCGTCGTCACACGCGACACCACACTCGGCGTCGACGACCTCCCCGACCACATCGCACCCGGACGCCTCGCACTGCCCGCCCCCACCGACCTTACCGGAATGTCCCTACAGCAGGCCGAGCGCGAACTCATCCGCACCACCCTCACCGAATGCCGCGGCAACCGCAAAGACGCCGCAAGAAAACTCGGCATCGGCGAGCGAACCCTCTACCGCAAAATCAACCAGTACAACCTCAACGCCTGATACGAATCATTCCGCTCCGCCACACACAACGGCTGGCCGCGACCTTGACTCCTGCCGAGTTCTGGCTATAATGTACGTAGTGGACGCTGTGTACACTATGGAGACCAGAGATGCAACGGATTCCAGTAAGGAAGCTCCGGCAGGGAATGTCGGACGCGCTGAACCGGGTCGCTTACGGCGGTGAACGAATGGTAATCGAGCGCCGCGGCAATAGGGTGGCTGCCCTTGTGTCCATCGAGGACCTTGAGCTGTTGGAGGCGATTGAGGATCGAATCGACATGGAGGCGGCACGGCGGCTGCTGGCCGATTCGCGGCAGAAGCCGGTGCCGTGGGCGAAGGTCAAGCGGCAACTCGGGCTCTGACCCACATGGCATACACCATCTACATCCTCCCCGCAGCCGTCAAGGCGCTGGCGACCATGCCGCGAGCGGATCAACTCCGAATCCGAAACAGGATTGACTCGCTGGCGGACAACCCGCGTCCTCCAGGCGTGACGAAGCTGAGAGGGACGGATGACCTGTACAGGATTCGTGCTCGAGATTACCGAATCGTGTATCGCGTCGAGAATGTGCGGCTGGTGGTTCTTGTGATTCGGATTGGGCATCGCCGCGAGGTGTATCGTGGCTTGTGACAATAGGGAGATTCGAATACATCACGCCGCTTGCTGCGCGATGTCACATCCGACGGAACCGAATGCCCCCGCACAGCAAACAACATGAGAAGCATTCCGCCTCCGGTGAAGGCGTTCGATGCAGGCAGGAAATGATCAGATGAGCAACACACTGTAGTCCGCGACGTGCTGCGGGTGGTCCTGGCGTGCTATGATTCCGCGCGAGAGGGAGAACGGTTAAGGTCGCGCCGCTCACGGTGCCTGCCACCGTGAGACGCCTTGAATGGTAACCAGTTATCAGTGCAGAGCCTGCCCCCTCGGCGGTCGATGTTCGCTGATGGAGTTCTGTTACTTGTCCTTCGGAGGCGTCTTCTTCGGAACGTCGGTGCCGGTTTTGACGGTGCGGTTATTCTCGGTCGCCTTTTCCTCCAAGCCCCTTAGGAGTAACTGGGCTTCCTCTGCAGGCTTCGTTCCAGGATACTTTGACGTAACCTCCAGTAGTATCACCTTGGCTTCTGCACGCATCCCGTTAGAAAGATAGGACTTGGCAAGCGAAAGCCGAGAAAGAGCAACGCGGGCTTGATCAACACTGAACAAGCCTACGTCAGAGGCTGGCTCGTCCTTCTCCGGAACACCCTGTTTTGCACCAGGAACGATCGATTTCGGATCTTCAACTCCCCACGCGGCAATCACGAGCCTGCAGACATAGACCTTCTTCATGTTGTCGATTGATTCCCTTTTGCCTCGTGACCACATCCAATAGGACTTGGGATGTTCCCATTTCACCTCGTTGATCTGCCCCCTTAGACCAACCGTGTTGGCCCTTCCCACGGGCGTTGCTTTCCATTGTTTTGCCAATTCCTCTGGGCCTTCTACTGTAACGGAGATGGAGTCCGGCTTGCACAGACTACCGAGAAAGTTCCCCATTCCGGCCCCCACTGCTCCGACAAGAACAGGTGTATTCCTAAAGAAGAGCTCAGAGCACGGAGGTGTAAACGAATACTCGAGCTTCACCTGGTACTTGTCGTTGCCCAGGTACTTGACTTCCATGGCCGTTAAATATCCCTGCGTGGTTAGCTCTTTCCCAAGCATCTTCCCCGTAGACCATTCTTGGACTTTGGGAAGCGTCAGTTCATCATCCCACACTCCATTGTCAGGCGACAGTTTCTCAGGCATATCAGCAAGCATTTTCGAAAAGATCTCACGATAACGCTGCGACTCCTCCCGTGTTACTTCGGGAAGATGCTTCTGTCTCTCACCCATGTACCCGCCCATCTCTAGGTCTGCTAGCCATCTCTCGTATTCTCGTTCGTCCCGCTGAATGTCATCCTTCAATTCTTCCAGGTTCTTCTTAGACTCTTCATAGTTCCTATTAGCCTGATCTGCCCGCTCTTTCAATTCGGGGTCTTCCCTAATCTGATCTAGACTCTCTGACGCCCTCAGGTTGGCGTGAAACATAAATAAAGCTATAACCGACAGAACTGACGGCAAGGTTCTCGCAATAGACTTGTTTTCCGTCCATCTTCCAGGATCCATTTTCACTCCTCCAATTCTGCCAACGTCATGAACTCCAGCCGTGCTCCATCCGCGAAAAGCCCTATGCCCGGTCAGTCGCTCTCGCTTATGCCGGAATAATACGTCAGAATTCCGGGAATGCCAAGCGAAAAATCGTGGCGGGCTGGAAATCATAGCAGGAGCTCCCGGGGCTCGGATTGGTGCCTAGTAAGCATATACTACTAGGCGGCGGCGACTGTTTATATACGGGCGGACAGTTCATCTTCGGCGGTGTTTGCTTGCATCGCCGGGGATCGGGGGAATCAACATCAGTCCCAGAACAGGCGCGCTTTCTCGTGTTCGCCCAGTCTCCGGAGCCCATTTTCAGGAGATTCGACGTCGATCAGGTACTCACCTTTACCTCTGCCGGAGCGTTTCACGACCTCATACATCTTCTTCGTGTGTTTGGAGGCTTGATAGTGCGCTGTCGCCGCGAGAGCCTCCGCAAGGATCTTCAGTTCGCTCACAGTGTCGGGATGAACCTTAGGCTCTTCGACGATGCAAGCGACTCCCCTACGGCCAATCTCGATTCTTACACAGTGCGGATAGAGATCATGTTCTGGCGTCTTGGCTGTGTCGATGTGGGCTGCGATCTTGTCTCTGACGCTGATCACAAGTTCATGGCATCGCATATGGTTTTTCGGGATGACGATCTCCGGCACTGTTCCGAGACCGCGACTACGCTTGAAAGGTTTGGCGTACTCAATCACGGCGTAGACGGTGAGTGGCTTGTATAACCGATCGCGCGGGGACAGCTTGCTCTCTATGACGGACGCACACGCATCGGCACAGTTTTGAAAGCATACACTGGCGTGCGCCCAGAGAGCGAACTCCTTTCGGTCTTTGAGTGGATAGTTCATTCTTCCCGACACCTCCTATGCGGCTTTCTGGAACTTGGGGTCATGCACTGTATTTCATGCTCCGTTCGTCGCCCGCACCGCCTCCTTACGGGTGCCTGGCACCGGTTAAAGACAGAACCGCCTGCGCCATAGTCTGTTATAGGTCAGCGGCCGATCCGCTCGGCCGTCGCGGATATTCAGGACCACCGCCCGTCCAATATAAGTCACCGTTTTCCAAGCAATAACGGGTGCCTGGCACCCGTCAATAAACGGCTATTTGGAACGAACGTGTCTTGACGACGTTTCAGTTCTTGGACACCGGAGTAAGCCGATACACAGGCCCGTATTTCGACGCCGCCGCAACGTCGCCACTTCTCAACGCCAGCCGCACTTCGTCCAGGCGTTGAGCATCCTCTACTGATAAATAGGGCGCCCACGGGTCTGAACACTCGATGAGGTCAACGGCAACTTCCGCAACGTATTCGTTCTCTCGAATGAGTTTCAGGTGCCTACGCCCGATCATGGCTTCCTCCGTTTGAAATCCTCTGTCCACCGGTCTGGCTCGGGCCTATACGCCATTGGGAACATGCCGCCTCTAATTCGACTTCATGTAGTCCGGATTCTCGGCCAGCTTCCGCCGCGTCTCCTCGAACATCATCTGAACGGCGGGATGGTCGCTCGGCCACGCACGCTTCGTGTAGTCCGGCTCCGCCTTCATCTTCTCGAACTCCGGTCGGAAGTCGCCGAAGTACGAGCCGTAGATGTGGAAGCTGTCCGAGATGTCAACATAGCGGCCGACACCGACCTCCTGCCCCAGTTTCTCCGAAATCCTCCCCGCCACCACGCGCTGAAGATCGGTCAGCGCGAATGCGTTCATGAACCACGCCTTGTACCCGTCGCGGCTGCGCCAGTGGCTGTTCAGGTTCAGCCACGGCTTGCCCGCGCCGTCGATCATGATCCGGAACCAGAGCCGCTGGAGGCACGGCGGGTCGTTCGTCTTCGGGTCGGCGTTCGGGATCCACGTGACGGCCTGCGCGCGGCGCGTGTAGTGCGTCTCGGCGCATTTGTTGATGACGTACTCGATCTGGTCAATCGGCGGGAGCGACGCCGCACTCGGGTCGTCAAGGCTCATCGTCGCCTTGTAGCGGAACAGCCGCTCGTGGTACGTGTACGTCCACTTGTCCGGGTCGGCC
>CAYXNI010000039.1:0-11929 GCA_964466285.1 uncultured Planctomycetota bacterium
CAGCCACTCCAATCTGCTTGAGGTTGTTCATGTCCTTGACGTTCCGGGCCGCCTCGCGCGCCCTGCCGAGCGCGGGGAGGAACATGCCGGCGAGGATGGAGGTCGTGGCCAGGCCTCCGCCCATGCCGATTTCGGGCGGGGCGGGCAGGCCGAACGGCGAGTAGGACTCCATCAGGATGCCGTCGTCGACCGCGCGCACGGCGGCCACGCTGCTGAAGAAGTACTTCGAGATGTCCTCGAACGGCGGCAGCATTGCGGAATCCGGCACGACGGCCTGCGCCTCTTTGGGAGCCATCTTCATCATGCCGGCCATCATGGGCATCCAGTCGTAGACCTGGCGATAGAAACCGACGCTCCGGGCGTAGTAGATACCGGAGGGCTCGGGCCCGAGCTTCGCGCGGAGCGCCTTGAAGTCGTCGTTCTCCGCCAGGCTGGGCTTCGGCGCCGCCTTCATCACGGCAAGCCGGCCGTGCATCGCCAGAATGTACGATTTGAGGCCGACCGGATTGAACGCGAACACAGCGTAGTCGCCGGCCATCGTGTAGCACGGCTGGATGAAGAGTGGGAAATGCTTGCCGTCGACATAGGTGATGGCGCGGCCCTCGTAGGTCATCGTGCTGAGCTTCAGTTGAGCGCCCTGCATCTCCGGTTCTCCACCCTTCCGGACCTCCTCGGCGATCTTGGCCAGCGCCTTGTCGACGCATGCGGTGAACTTGGCCTGGTCGCGGAGCTTGACGGCGACGACAAACGGCGGGCCGAACATGGCGAACTCGTCGCCGAGGCTCGCAACGAAGTCCTTGCGCAGGTCGAAGCCCAGTTTCCTGACGGCTTCGGCCATTTTCTCGTCGTAGTCGGCTTTCGCATCGGGCTCGGCCGCGGCCTGCGCAACAACGAAGTCCCACAGCGCGGCCGGGTCAATCGACCGCGCGCAGAAGAAATCGCTGTTCTTCGGGGCGAGGCGAATGATGTCGGGACCGAGCGGCTTGGCCGCGATGATCTTGAGAATGCCCCGCTTCTCGCCGGGCGCGTGGATGAAGAGCGAGAGCCTGAATCCCCTGTCCATGGGCGCAAGCGCGAGAGAGACCGACTTGACGTTCGACAGGCCGAACTCCGGATTCACGAGGAGCTTGGTCAGTTCACGCGGGATGCCGGCCGCGAATTTCTGCATGAACGCCGTGTGGGCGTAGTGAATCAGGATGACCTCGTTGCCTCCCGTGACCTGGCTGACGCGCCGGAAGTCGGCCGAGTCGGCAAGCTTGGGGACCTCCGGGTTCAGCGATTTAGCAAGCGCGTTGCCGCCGCCGAAGATGAAGTAGCCGCCCGTGGTGGCGTAACCTACGGTGATCGACGGGGCCATGATGCCCACTTTGATGGCCACTTTAGCGTCGACCCCGGCGATCTTGGCCGGCTTGAAGGCGTCGGGCGGCAGTTGCATGTCGCGGGCCATGCTGTCCACGAGCAGGGCGGCGGCCTTCGCCGCCGGGCTGTCCGGCTCGCCGACCTTGACGACGAACAGCAACTCGGGCTGAGGCGGCTGATTTTGGTCCGCTGGCGGCGCAAGGCCGACAAACGCGAAGGCGATCTGGGCGTTCAGGAGAGGAAGGAGCGCGTCGAGGTCCGGCCCGCCTTTCTTCTTCGCCTCCTCAACGGCCAGCTTCTTCAGCGCAGCGAGCGGGCCGTCGAAGACGGCCTTCATCTGCGGGTCCTCGAACAGGTCGTGGAGGGCGGTCTTCCTGGCCGCCGCGTTGTCGCCGTCGTAGGTGACGGTGACGACGGACTCGGCGGGAATCCACTTCGCAAGTTCCGCGGTCCCGCGCACGACCGCCTCTTTGGGCTCCGTGCCCGGGCCGGTCGACACGCATCCGGCCACACACATCACCAGAGCTGCCACAAGGCACATCGCATGGGTCCGCATGTTTTCCCCTCCTGAAAGACTCCCGTTCGCCATTCCTGCGCAACGTCCTTATACAGCGAACCCGCTCCGAAATAAAGAGTTTTCTTGCCGTGGAAAGGAGGACAAGGGGGACAGCGGTTCGAGGGTCCTCGAAGCTATCGCAGCTTGAGCATGGAGAGCGCGGCGACGGCCAGCGCAGCGGACAGGATCCACATGCGCACGGTCACCTTGTTCTCGCTGATCCCGCGGTGCAGCATCGACGAGTGGAACGGGGCGCGGAAGAAGATGCGCCGCCCGAGGAGCTTGAGGCCGACGTAGTCCTGGATGAACGAGGAACCGAGCTCCAGGATGAACACGCCGCCGGCGATGAGAAAGACGCCTTCCTGCCGGATGAGCACGGCGGCGGCCCCGAGCAGCGCGCCCAGGCCGAGCGCGCCGGTGTCGCCCATCATCACCGTCGCGGGGAAGGCGTTGTACCAGAGGAACCCGGCGCAGGCGCCGGCGCCCGCGCAGCACAGGACGGCGAGCTCGCCCGCGCCGGGAAGGCTGTGGTTCACGAGCTGGCCGCCCTCGATGTAGGGGAAGAACTGCAGATACTTTGCGCTCTCGCTGTCGCCGATCACGTACGCGAAGATCGCAAGCACCAGGAACACGAGAATGGACGGGACGGCGGCGAGGCCGTCCATTCCGTCGGTCAGGTTGACGGCGTTGGTCGAGATGACGAGGAAGAGAACGACGACGGCGACGTTGGCCCAGCCGATGAAGTACCCGAACTTGATGAACGGAAGGTAGAAGGAGCCGGAAATCTCGAAGGAGTCAATGGGCGAGAGGATCGGGCTGAGCAGTGCGACGCCGAGGGCGGCGCCAATAGCGATCTGGGCGGTGTACTTGGTCGCGCGCGACAGACCGTGGTCGCTGCCCTTGTGTCGGACCTTGGCGACGTCGTCCAGGACTCCCAGCAGGCCGCCGCACGCGCCGACCCCGAGGGGAAGCAGGACGTACGCGCTCGTCGGGTTGCACCAGAGCAGTGCGGACAGGATGATGGCGGGAAGCACGACGAGGCCGCCCATTGTGGGGACGGCGGACTTGTGGCCGGCGTCCAACTCACTGTAGTGGCGGGCCTGCTCGCTCACGCCGGCCCGGCGCATCGCGCGGATGAACCACGGCATGACCAAGTAGACGACGGCGAACGCGGTCATTGCGGCGCAGAGAGCGCGAAACGGCTCCAGGTTGAACAGCCGCAGGAACCTCAACGCCGTGTCGGGGTCATAGAACCATTTGTAAAGCAGATGGAACATGTCTTGTCCAATGCCTAATGTCGAATGTCGTCATTTATCATTCCCGCCCATCCTTCTTCCTCAGCCATCCGTGTTTGAGGTGCATGTAGCGGCGTTTCATGGCGTCCGTCGTGGGATACGGGCGGCCCCTTGCGGTCAGCTCGGCGAGTTCGAGGACGTGCTGGCGGAAGACGGAGGTGGTCGCTGCGCCCTCGGCCAGAAGGTCGAGCCGGCCGATGACGTCGGCGGCCTCGCCGGCGAACTCGGGCCGCCGGCCGCCCATCTCAATGAGTGCGACGGCCGCCTGGTGGCGGACAAGCCACTTGTCGTCGGCGGCGATCTCGGCGAGCGCGTCGACCGCGGCGCGGCTCGTCGCCACCGCACCGAGCGCCTGGGCGACCGAGGCCCGGACCTCGAGGTTCCGCTCCCGCCCGAGCAGCGCGAGCAGCTCGTGTTCGAGCTCGGCCGACTCGCCGGCGAGCTGCGCAAGGGCATGAGCCGCCTCCGACCGGACCTCCCAGTAAGGGTCGCTCAGGGCCCGCCGCAACGCATCGATGATGTCGGGAGACCGCAGGCCGACGGCCGGGATGAGCTCGGCGCAGTTCCGGCGCAGGATACCGGCCTCGCCCCGATCGAGCAGCCTGCCGACGAACTGGCCGTAGAGGTCCTTGCAGCGGATGCGCGCGATGATCTTCAGGGCGCAGTTCCGCACCTCCCACCAGTCGCTCCGGAGCAGGGAGCGGAGCCGTTCGGCGACGCCGTTCTCCGGCTCGGTGAGCGACCGCAGCATCCGCTCCGCCTCGGCGAGGTCCCGCTTGTAGCGCCGGGGCCTGAGTTGGACTTTGAGGTTCTGAAGAAACAGGTTCATCGCGGTGCGTCCAGGTTGAGTCTCCTCGCGAACTGGATCCGCCTGGAGATCGGCGGATGACTGAACAGGAATATCTCGGCCAGGCGGCTCGGATTGACGTCTGCAAGGTTCATCGCGCCGAGTTTCTTCATGGCGAGGATGAAGCTCTCGCGGTCGCCCGTCGCACGGAGCGCGTATTCGTCGCTCTTCTGCTCGCGCCAGCGGCTGTACCATTTCTCGAAGGGCATCACGCCCAACTGGATGACGGCGAAGATCGCGATCAGGATGGGCAGTGTCTCGGGATTGGCGGCCCGGCTCGCCGGGTCCGGGCCGACCGCCGCAATCCCGAGCGCCGCAGCCGCACGGGCGAGGACCAGGCTGCCGGCGTAGAGGCTGCCGGTGGCGAGCGCAGCGGCCAGGACGAAGCCCTTGGCGAGGTCGCCGTGCACAATGTGCCCCAGCTCGTGCGCGAACACGGATGCGATCTCGTCCTGTGTGAACTTCTCCAGCAGCGTATCGCCCAGGACAACGCGCCGCGACGAGCCGAGCCCGATCACCGCGGCGTTGGCCTTCCTGGTCTCGCGCGAGAGGTCGATCCGGCAGGCCCCGGTCAGGCGGATTCCCGCCTTTGACGCGAGCGCCGCAAGCCGCGCGGCGAGGGCCTCGTCGCCGATGAGCTGGAGCTTGTAGAAGAGGGGAAGCACGACGCGCGGCGCCAAGCGTGCGAAGACGTAGCTCACGAGAAGCCACGCGACGGCCGCCGGCAGCCACCAGCGCTCCGGCCACCGGCGAATGATCCAGTAGAAGCCCAGCACGAGCGGCGCGGCCACCGCGAAGGAGAAGGCCCATTTCTTGAGCCGCCGCGCGGCCCAGCGGCCCAGCGTCTGGGTCGACAGCCCGAACTCGTGCTCGAGCGCGTACTCGCCGTAAAACGTGAGCGGCAGGGTGACGGCGAGGTAGACGAGCGAGAAGGCGGCGAAGTAAAAGAACAGGACGGTGAGGAAGCGGTCCAGGCCGGCCATCTCGCGCGCCCACCGCGCCAGGGCAGGGGAGCCGCCGGCGATCATGGCGGCGAGAAACGCGACCCCGACCGCAAGGTGCGCAAAGAAGAGCACGTAGCGCCGCCGAGCATAGCGTTTCGCCTGGTCGGACGACGCTTCGCTGCCTTCGGCGTTGTCGGCGAGAGGCTTGTCGGACATCGGGAAGGACCTGCCACGGCCGCGGCCGTGATGGACAATGCGTTCATGGAAAACCGGCCCCATGCTAGCAGAAGGGCGGAAAGACCCGCAAGCTTTAATTGTGCCCTTTCGATTGTGCCGTGTCCGTTCCGAAGCATGTGCCATAATCCATTGCGTCGGCACCGGACAGCGCGGGCGCGGGCCGTGAACCCCTCCTGCCTGACCCACACGGTCTTCGGAACCGTTGCCAGGAAAGGACGACGTTCCTTTCCCGGCCGGCGGACGGTACAATAGCCGACCGCAGGCATCCCGACATGCCGCCCGACACAAGCCGGAATCGAACGGAGCACCT
This sequence comes from uncultured Planctomycetota bacterium, assembly GCA_964466285.1. Lineage (GTDB taxonomy): Bacteria > Planctomycetota > PUPC01 > PUPC01 > PUPC01 > CAYXNI01. Next base: position 5,549 of record CAYXNI010000039.1, read on the forward strand.
GATGATGAAGACTTACCGCGTGAAGCAGGCAAAGGGCCGGATGGCCATCGACGCCAATTGGGACAAGGCCGCCTGGAAAGACATCGAGCCCCTGACGCTCGGGTTCCACATGGGCGACAAACCCGAGCACTGGCCGAAGGTCCAGGCCAAGGTCCGCTACGACGCCGACAACATCTACGTCATCTGGCGCGTCGACGACAACTACGTCGTCGCCAGGCAGACCCGCCACCAGCACTACGTCTGTGTGGACAGCTGCGTCGAGTTCTTCTTCACGCCCAGCGGCGACCCGAAGGACGCCGGCTACCTGAACCTCGAGATGAACTGCGCGGGCGTGATGTGGCTGGCCTGTCACGCCCCCGGCCGGGCCGACGTCATGCTCCCGCCGGAAGACCTGGCCAAGCTCGAGGTCGCCACGTCCCTGAAAGGCCCCATTCTGGAAGAGATCGCCCGGCCGACCATGTGGACGGTCGAGTACCGCTTGCCGGTCTCGATTCTCGAGAAGTACTCGAAGGTGGCGCGTCCGCGGCCGGGGGTTTCGTGGCGGGCGAACTTCTACAAGTGCACCGACGACAGTTCGCACCCCCACTGGCTCACGTGGTCCGAGGTCATCTGGCCCAGGCCATCGTTCCACCTCCCCCAGTATTTCGGGACGCTCCAGTTCGAGTGAAGGCCGGCCGCAGACGCGCCGCCACGAGCACGGGCAAGAGCGACAGGAGGGCCGTCGGTCCTGTCCGGCTCTGGCAGGGAGGAGGCACTCCCGCCGACCCGGCCGCCGCAGCCAAGGCTGCTTGAGCGAAGGCGGGGAAAATGGTGCATGTTGCCCTGCGGAAACGTGCCATGTTGCTTTACCGCACCATTTGCGCGGTCTTCGGCGAGGCAGCTGCGCCGGTCCACGCGTAACCCATTGTCATACAATGGCTAAGGAATAGCTCGGAAAACGCCTGTTCTGGGGCACGGCGTTTGCTGCGCTGGAAGGTGTGCAAGCCGGACGACGAGGTGCTGCGCCGTGTGCTCAGAAGAAAGGAGGGCAGGAAGCCATTGAGCTCTGGCGGGCGGGGTCTCTCTGGGCCGGCTTGCGATGTGTCCGTTCTGTTTACATTCGAAGGAGGAGAACCATGAACAGGTTACTGGTTGTTTTGCTGTCAGGTGCGCTGCTGCTTGGCGTCTGGGCGGCGGGCGCGCCGCCGTGCTACGCGGAGCCGACCGTAACGATACACGACGTCACGCCGCACGACCCCGGCCCGGGTAATCTGAACGAGCACGACCGCATGTGGCTGCCGGTCAACAAGGCAGAAAATGACAAAGGCGCGTGCGACGAGATCATCGAGGCCGAAGACTGTGACGTCGTCGGGGGGGGTGGTGTCTCCGGAAGGGGATGTCGTCTGGCTCTTCGGCGGGGGAAACGCCTACGTGGAGGCGACGGCGACGGCTTACACGGTGTACATTCAGTTTCCGTACTCGGATGAGAACGACGGCATCGCCGACGTCTACGTCGATGGCGACCTTGTCGCGAGCATCGACACCTACATGATGGGCTGGTGGTTCCTCGAGATCAGCAACCTCGAGTATGCAGAGCACACGGTGAGGGTCGCCACGAGGGAAGGCTCCGCCGACGTGCACGTCGATTACTTCGGATTCATGTCGTCTCCGCTTCCGCTCGTCATTGACATCAAGCCGGGCAGCTTCCCCAACAGCATCAACCTCGGCTCGAAGGGCGTTGTGCCCGTGGCCGTCCTGTCGACGATCGAGATGGATGCCGCAATGGTCGATCCGGCCACCGTCGTCTTCGCTGGCGTCGGACCGCTCCGGTTCGCCGTCGAGGACGTGAACGGCGACGGCCTGAAGGACCTGATCTTCCATTTCGATACGCAGAAGTTGAACCTGACGGCGAGCAGCACCGAAGCAACCCTGAGCGGTAAGAACAAGGACGGCTTGTCGGTTGCTGGCACGGATTCCGTGCGGATTGTTCCGCCGAAAGGCAAGAAGTAAGTCGGAAGATGCGGTAAACTGGCCAGTCCGGCGCCGCCAACACCGCGGCGCCGGGCGGGGCCTCCTATTCAAAGTGGCATTCAATGATTCTCGTGACATACGGGAGTTCCGCAAGCGCTCTGAGAACGCCGCGATAGTCCGGCTGATGCGTCGAGCCGATGCACAGGCACTCGTTCTTCCCGGCGCCGATTCGCCCCCGCGAGCCGGGCATGAACTGGACTGTCCGGTCGATGGCCCTCACTTCCGCTTTACATTCGGCGGTGTTCGGGATGGCGAACTCGTACGACACCGAGACCTTGCCGTCGGGCGGACCACGCAAGCCGTCCTTATCGAGTTGAGACAGGTCCAGTTCAACCTTCTGCCACACGCCTGGATTCGCCTCCGGCCTGGTTTGCACGCAGGACACGCAGACAAACACCAACGCGCCAAGAAGAATGCCCGGAGTTCTCATAACATTCATTCCGCAACGGCAGCGTTGAAGTTCGGCCAGCTTGCGAGCCGTAGCCACCCACGCGCTGTTTGACATCCCTATGCCTTCTGTTCCGGCGTCGGCTGCCTGAAGATGATCGCGCGGATGTCCTGAACGGAGTACGCCCGTTTCACGGGAAAACGGAAGACCGGCACCCCGGCTGCCGCGAGCGCTTTGTCAAGAAACTCGTCTCTGTTCTGCCTGCGGGATTGTTGATGGCTGACGTCGTCCAGTTCGACCACGAATTGCACCGACAAATCGTTCGGGTCGCACACGACAAAGTCGAGATGCTTGCTTTGAATCCGGTTGAAAGCCTGTTGTCGGGCGGGGCCGCTGAGTCCCGATTTCACCTTGATGACATCCGCAAGACGAACCTTGCCCATGACCCTGCACTGGTTCCCGATGGCCTGTTCAAGCACAGCGAGAAAAGACCGCTCCGCCGGGGTGAAGAGGGCCGGTTCTCTTTGATAGGGAAGCGCGACGGCTTCTTTGGCAAGCCCGGGCAGCACGACTTTTACGACAACGGCGATAACTGCGAGCAGGACCACGACGCCGATCAACAGGAACAATCCGTGCATATCGTTTTCTCTCCTTGTTAAACTATCTCAATATATTTTCTGCCTAACCCGCATGCCACTCGTCCACCATCATACCGCATCCACGGGGCCTTCGTACACGTTTTCCTCTGCGGTCCAAGAACGCGCGTGCAGATCATTGTCGTGTTTGCGTTCTTGTGGCCTGGCAGATCGGGCAGCGGTACTTCCCGGAGATCGCCGCGACGAGCAGCGGGATCAACTCGGCTGTCACCTTCGCGTGCGGGCCGCTCGTCTGGCCCATCAGGTGCTCGGCTTCCCGTTTCGTCTTGCGGTCATAGAAATCGGGCAGGCCCATCATGTGCCCGGCTTCGTGCGCCGCGTCCTTGAACCGCTCCCCCAGCGGCGTGCGGGGATCGACCGGAGCGCTGGCCCGCGTGGACCACACCCCGTCGATGCTCGCCCCGGCCACGGACGGGCTTCGCGTGGTCTTCCCCATGTACGCGATCGCGTACTGCCCGTCTGCTCGCGGCAGGCTCGTCTCCTTCCCGTCGTACTCCTTCACCTCGACCCGGTGCCATCCCCGCGGGAACGGCTGCCCCTTGGGCACGTTCATCGTGTTCACCACGAAAACCACCTGGTGCTTGCACCCCGGGTACTCCTGGCGCCCGTCGGGGCCGTTCCACACGCCGCGGATCTCTTGCGCCCACCGGCCGACCAGTTCATCGGTCCCGCCCTGGAACGCGACGTACAGCGTGACGACGATCTTGCCGTCCTTGACCTCGAGCGTGGTCCGGCCCGCCGCCGCGGCGCACAGTGCGCCCGCGAGGAGCGCCACACTCAGCGACGTCAGCACCGTTCGCTTCACGATCTCCCGCCCTATGGTGCAAGACAGGACGATCAGTCCTTGAACAGCCCCTCGAACTTCTCGCGAGCCGTCTGCTGGCGGGAACCGGAGGAGGAATCGGACATCGGGCGGCCGGAATCGTTCGAGGAATCGGATCGGTTGCCGTCGCGCTTGGAGCGGGACGACGAACCCCGGCGCGGCTCCCCCTCCACTTGGCGGAACTCGAACTCATCGCAGTAGTTCGCCCGCTCCGCGTCCGGCACCGCCTCGGTCGTCGAGCTCAGACAATGGTTGTGCGCCTCCGGCGCATACAGCCGGCAGTTCTTGCAGCAGTGCAGGAACGCCTCGCACTTCGGACACAACTCCTTGAACGGCACCCTGTCACGCCCGGATATCTCGGCCTTGCAGTTGAAGCAGACTCGCATCCGACACCGCCTCTCAGAAAAAAAGTTGCGGAAGCAATCCCCGAAATGAGCATACCCTACTCAGGATCAAAAGTCAAGTTTGCACAACCCGCTTCCCCAAGTTATAATGCCTCTTGGACGTGCCCTTGCCGTTCAGGTCTGCAGCGTGGCAGGCGTCTGCCGCCGCCCTTGTCGAGGTGTGAATTGGACCCCGTCAGCCGCTGGAGCAGATGGCGCCGGTGGATATACCGGCGAGTGATTCGACTTCAGGGGTCAAACCGCGCCATCGCATGGGGAATGGCCGTGGGTGTCTTCTTCGGGTTCCTCCTGCCGCCCGGGCTGCAACTTCTCGTCGTAATACCCGTCGCCCTGCTCCTGAAGGCGAACATCATCACCGCCGTCGCCGGCACGTTTATGACGAACCCCGTCACCTACGTTCCCGTCTACTACTTCACCTGCAAAGTCGGCGAACTGTTCCTCCACCATCTGTGCGGAGCCGACGTACACCTGAACACAGAGACCTTGAAAGACCTCCTCGTCAGCATGATCCATCTGAACATCGCCGGCCTGGGCGAGAACGTCCTGAATATCGTCCTCTCCTGGGTCGCAGGCGGCATCATCGTCGGCCTCGCAGCCGCCGTCCTCGCCTACTATGGCTCGTACGCCGCGATCATCGAGATTCGCAAGCTGGGTGACTTCAGCCGCGCACGCCGCGCCGCACGACATCAAGCCCTCGCCGGCCGCACCCGGCAGCCACCCGAACAAGAACCCGCGGAAACCGATCCCTCCGCTTCCCAACCGAAATGAGCAAGCCCGGAACCGCTCACCCCTCCGGCGGCACCTCCAGTTCCAGAATGAACTTCTTCCAGGTCTGCTCCAGCTTGTCCAGGTCGGTGCTGAAGCACTTGTGAAACGACTCCATCGGGTCCTTCCCGTCCTTGAGCATCCTGAAATACGTCATGAACCGCTCGCCGTACGCCCCGTGATTGGCCTTGGCAAAGAAGTACACCAGCGACCAGCCCTCCGAATAGCAGAGCGCGTCATACGTGTCACGCCCGCGCCGAAGCAGGTCAGCCAGCGGAACGTGCTTGTCCGACCGCAGGGCCTTCTGAAGCACCATCAGCCTCTGCCGCGGAATCACCCCCGTCTTCAGCTTCCCCTGCTGCCATTGACTGTTCTCAAAATACACCGCCAGCCCCTCGTTCACCCACAGCGGCACGTCGTGCTTGCCCATCACCATCATGATGAACTGGTGCGTCCCCTCGTGGTACAGCGTGCTCAGCGTGTTGAACTCGTCCGTCCGCCGCTTGTACGTCAGGATCTGAGCCCCGTCCGGGCCCGACCGGAAACAGCCCAGCGCACCCGCCGGAAGCTTCACCTTCACGCTCTCCGCGTAAGCACGGAACTTGCTCGGGTCCTCCCAAATGACGATCTCCACCTTCTTCTTTGACACTTCCTCCGGCCGAAACATCGCCATGTACGCCGCGTACAACTCCTCCATCGCCAGCCCCGCGTTTCGGCACACGTGCTCCCCCGTGTCCGTCCGGATCACGTAATGCTCCGTCTCGAACTGAAATGGCATCTTGCCCGGGTCAGGCGTGAACGTCCTCTCCTCCAGCACCATCTTGCCCTCGGGCCCGGCCTGCAGGATGGCGAACACCTTCACCTGGTCGCGGCTGTACTCCGCCGCCCCCTCGCTGGTGCGGATCACCAGCTTGTCCGCCTCCACCTTCTCGATCTTCCCCTCGATCACCTGCCCGGTCTTCAGCGTCACCGTATCGGCCCGCACGGCCGCCGGCAACACCAGCGCCGCAACCAGCACCCACAGCCAAGAGCATCTTGAGCGGCTCATCTCAGCCCTTTCCTGCTCCCTCAACCCGGCTACCTGATTATACACCTCTCCCCCACTCTATCCAACAGACCCGAAACGTCACAACCACTTCTTCCGCTTGAAATACACAAGCATCAACCCCGCCGCCGCCGCCATCACCGCCAGCGCCGTCGGATAACCCCACGGCCACTCGAGCTCGGGCATATTCTTGAAGTTCATCCCGTACAGACCCGCGACGAACGTCAACGGAATGAAAATCGTCGCGATGATCGTCAGCACCTTCATCACCTCGTTCAGCCGGTTCGACA
>CAYXNI010000040.1:0-11910 GCA_964466285.1 uncultured Planctomycetota bacterium
GCGCCGGTATAGTCGAAGTAGGCCACCGCGAGGGTGCCGTCGTTTCGCAAGCCGATCGCCGTGGTAAAGCCGACGTTTGGGCCGAGCAGACCCAACATAGTGTCATCGACCGTGTCGACGACCCACTGGGTCCCGTCGTATCGGGCGTATTTGACGTCGCCGTTCGTGTAGTCCAGATAGGCGATGTGCGGTTGCTGGGCGGCGTCGAGCGCGAGGCTGGTAAACGAGCCCACGTCGCCGGCGCTCGTCACCGTTTGTGTGGTCCAGGAACCGGCCTGCCAGTAGGCGTATTTCAGGGCGCTGTTGGCGACATCATAGTAGCTGATGCGGGGCCGGCCCACGCTGTCGAGGACCAGCGAGGTGAACTCGCCCGTGTTGCCGGCGGCGTCGTCGACGGTCTCAGTTTGCCAGCCCAGTGCTCCGATCGTGGCATATCGAAGGTTCCCACCCGTGACGTCGTAGTAGCTGATGTGCACCCTGGCGGCGCTGTCGACCGCGATCGAGCTATAGGTTCCCGTCCAGCCGGGGTGTATGGTTACGGCGATGTTGAGATCGACTCCGACGACGGCCGTCACGTCAATGGACCCGCCCAGTCCGCTGCCGCCGTCTGGAATAATCAACTGCTGGCCTACGGCGTTGTAGGTGCCGGTATGAGCCACAAGCTGGCTCAGCGGGGCGTCCTTGTAGATCGCCACGTGGAAAAAGCCCCCGCCGTCGTCCAGAATGTTCACGTAGAGGGTGCCGTTGTTGGAGTTGCCGGTGTTGACACCGGTCAGGTTTCCCCAGTTGCCCAACTGGTTTCGGTCATCGTTGACTTCCGTCGTCTGTGGTTGTGAGCTTCCGTCGTCCACGACTTCGCTGGTCCACACAGCACCAGTCCACCAAGCGTGTTTCAGTGCCTGGTTGGTGGCGTCGTAATAGCTGATATGAGGCGTACCGTCGGTTTGCAGGGCAATGGCGGTGTATTGACCCACGACGCCTGTGGTGTCAACGGTATCGATCGTCCAAATGGCTCCGTCGAACGTCGCATACTTGAGGTCCCCGTTGGTGGCATCGTAATAGCTGATGTGGGGGTTGCCGCTCGTGTCCAGCTCGATGGATGTGTACTTTCCCACGTCCCCCGGGCTGTCGACCATCTCGGTCGTCCAGGAGGCCCCGTCGTACGTCGCGTACTTGAGGTCCCTGCTCGTGGCGTCATAGTAGCTGACATGGGGGTTGCCGTTCGCGTCGAGCGCCATGGAGGCGAACTGGCCTACGTCGCCCGGGGTGTCTGCCTGGAGAATGGCCCAGTACGTGTCCGCCGCCAGTAGCAGGCGCGGTTCGAGGATTTCAACGGAGGCGATGGACGGCGTCAAGCTGCTCTTCCTGCGGCGGTGATGAGTGGCGATTCCCATGGTTCCTCTCCTCTTGTGGATACCGGAGACCCGCGTCGTGTCGGGCGCCCCAAGAAATGGAGGGCTGCACGGCGATGATACTTCTCATGCAGCCGTTGGCCATTCAGCAACGGGCGCGGGACTCAAAAGCTGTGCGCGTTTCCACCTCGCTTCAGCGAAAGTCTATAGGTGTCAGTCCACCTTGTCAAGGGAAAAAGAGCCGGTGAAAAAGAGCCGGGCTTTCCGGCCCGCGCACCTCCCCAACACCGCGTCCGCCAAAGTCCTCAAACGCCCACCGTCCAGGCCAACCCAGCGGACAACGACGTATTCCAGTACCGACACAGTGCACCCGTCCCTTCCTCCCCCTACATATCCTACAATTCTCGTCGAGGGTTTCTTACAACATTTCACTTCCGGCGCCGGTCGCGTCTTCGCCGAATGCGAATATGTTGTCAAGAGTCAGAGTCGTACCCGACCTGTAAAGCGAAGAATCCGAGGGCGGGTTCAGCCGGGGGCTGGCGTCCCCGCAATCCCCATGTTACAGGTCTCGTATGCCACTCCAAATCCGCTCAAGCCCGGCCTCCGACATGTCGATATATAAAGATGCGGGACGATCGGAGCCTTTCAGGTGTCCCCGACCACCCCGGCGGTGCAATCACTCGGTCACAACTGCCTGTAGCACGTTCAAGGACGAAGATAATTCCACCGAACCCGGCCGACTCGACTTGTCTGAGGACGGGACGATCGCCGCTTCTTTACGGGAGGATACGTAGATGGGAACGCCAACCGCTGATGGTGTCGAACTCGCCGCCGTCGCTCGCAGAAAGAGATTCTCATGGCCTGCCGCGTTTCTCGCCCTGAACGCCGTTGGGCTGGCCATCATCGCCTGGCAGGCCGGTGAGTTCGCCAGACCGTCCGGCAGACTTGCCATCGCCTCCCGGTCGCCGTCCGACGATGAGTCCCCCAGGGACGTCTCGCGTATCAGTGTCCGGTTCAGCTACCCGGTGGATGCCGCCACGGTGAAGGATGACGCCCTCGCCCTTGTGCCGGGCGCGCAGGGGAAGGTGCTGTTCGACGGCGACCGCGAACTGCGGCTGGAGCTGACGCGGCCGCTCACCAACGCCACCACATACCGACTGCTTATCTCCCGCAAACTGCGTGGTTTAAACGGGGAACGCCCCACCGACGAGCTGCTCTACTTCTCGACGGCGCCCCTGGCCGTTGAAAGCGTCTCCCAGTCGAGAATCGAGCGCGGCGGAACGTACCTCCTCGACCTGCGTTTCAGCGGGCCCGTCAACCCGCTCGAACTGGCCAAGCACCTCAAGCTGACCAGCCCGGACGGCCGGGCCATCCCCTTTGAGATGATCGGTGGGAAGCCGGACCCGACCGTCCGCGTCCGCGTCAAGCAGAACAAGTGGGACCAGATCAAGCTGCGGATTTCGGAGAAGCTCACGGGGACCGAGGGCCCCCTGCCGCTCGGAAAGAGCTACGAGACTCCCGTCGACGTAGCGGGCAAGCTCAGGTTCCAGGGCATCACGGCCGAATGCCGAAGCGAGCGGGCCGTCGTCAGAGTCAAGATGAACTCGCCGGTCGAGGCGGCCTCGGCCGGCCAGTTTGTCGAAATCGATCCGCCAGTCAAGCACGCCTTCGAGTCCGATTACCAGGGTCTCCGGATCGTCGGCGAGTTCCAGCCCCGCCAGCGCTACTCGATCACCCTCAAGGCCGGGCTGGCCGGAGGCGCGGCCGGAACACTCGACAAGACGGTGACCCGCGCCGTCTGGATTCCCGACCGCGACCCGAGCCTGCGCTTCGCCTTCGGCGGCGGCTACCTCGCGCCCGACGGCCTGCTCAAGGTCCCCATCCGCTCCGTGAACGTCAAGAAGGCCAAGCTCTCCGCCCAGCGCCTCTACGCCAGCAACATCGTCGAATACGCCGTCTCCTCCGACGGCGATACGCTCGAGACCTGGGCCCGGGACCTCCCACAGACGGAGATGGCGATCGAGAACAGGCTTAACCAGGAAACGGAAACACTCCTCGACCTTCGTTCCCTCGCCGGGGCCCAGGTCCGAGGCGTCTACGGGCTTGCCATCCGCGACGCGGAGGAGTACTGGCGGGACGACCACGCCATCGTCGTGGTCACGGACCTCGGGCTGTCGGCGCGGCTGTCGCAGCGGCGAGCCCTCGTCTGGGTCACGTCCATCTCCGCCGCGCGGCCCGTCCCGGGCGTCGAGGTCACCGTCTACAGCGACCGGCGGCAGAAGATGGGGACGGCGACGGCCGACGCCTCCGGCCTGGCCGACATCGCGCTCGGCGCGCTCCCGGAGGGCGAGAACCCCGCGGTCGTAGTTGCTACCCATGGCCCGGAACTCACCTACATCACGCTGGACAAGGATTCACGGCCGCGCGGCGCCGGCTCCGCGAGCGGGCGGCCCTACCTGTCCTCAGGGTACGAGGTCTTCGTTTGCGCCGAGCGGGGCGTGTATCGGCCCGGAGACACCGTGCGGCTCTCGGGCCTCGTACGCGGCGCCTCGTTCGAGCCCCCCGGCGCCATGCCGCTCGAGCTCGTGGTCGAGAAACCCAGCGGCCGCGAGCTGCTCAAGAAGGTTGTGATGAGCGACTCCGCCGGCCGCCTCCTCGCCGACGTGCCGATTCCCACGGGCGCGCCCAGCGGACTCTACAAGACCGCCTGGCGCCTGCCCGGCAAGCAACGGGACGAACTCGGCAGCACTACGTTCCGCGTGGCCGACTACATCCCGATGACTCTGCGAATGACCCTCGACGCGCCCGGCGGTGGCAAGGCGGGGCTCCCGGCCTCGAAGCCGCTCGTGGTCAAGGCACACGTCGAGCACCTGTTCGGTGATCCCGCCCGCGGCCTTTCCGTCGCCTGCCGCGCGACATACGCCGCCGCGGAATTCCGGCCCGATGGCTGGGTCGGCTTTACCTTCGGCGACCGCCGCGTCAAGCCCGAGAAGTCCGCCAAGGACCTGGCGGACCAGCAGCTCGATGACACCGGAAACGCCTCGTTCTCGCTGACGGCACCCAAGGTCTCCACGTACGCGGCGATCCGGGCGAACGTTGAGATCGAGGTGCGCGAGCCGGGCGGCCGGGCGCTGGTCGAGAGCATCTCCCGCCGGCTTGATCCTTGGACCTTCTACCTCGGCGTCCGTGCCGCGGGCGCAAGCACCGCGCCGCCCGACGCCAAGAATCCCGCCGATATCCAGCCCGGAAGGCCGGCCGCCTTCTCCATCGCGGCGGCAGCCCCCGACGGAAGCGCCTTCACGGACGCCAAGCGGTTCACCGCCTCGCTCTACCGCACCACCTGGTCCAACGTGCTCCGCCATCGCGGACGCGGCCGTCTCGAATACGAGTGGACGCGGCAGGACAAGTTCGCCGCAAAGACCGAAGGCGACTTCGCCGAGGGCCGGGCATCCGCCGCCCTGACGCCCGAGCTCCCCGGCTCCTACCGCCTGGTCATCGAAAGCAAGGACGGCTGCGCGGCCACGCTCGACTTCTGCGTGGGCGGCCCGGGCGAGCAGTGGGCCGTCGCCGATCCCGAGGAGATTCACCTCAGCTTCGACCGCACGTCCTACCGGCCGGGCGAGACGGCCCGCCTGCACATCCGCGCACCCTTCGGCGGCACGGCGCTCCTTTGCGTGGAGACCGACCGCGTCCTGCACAGCCGCGTCGTCGCACTGCCCAGGGGCGAGGGCGCCGAAGAGTTCACGGTCGACGAGCGCTGGCGGCCGAACGCTTACGTGACCGCGACGCTCGTCCGGCCGGTTGCCGCCGAGGACGACTGGCTGCCGCACCGCGCTTCCGGCGTCGCCCGCCTCGACGTCGACTGCTCCGACCGGAAGCTCGACGTGGCGATCGAGAGCGCGCCCGAAGTGCGCCCGGAGCGCGAGATAGAGCTGGCCGTCCGCGTGACGAGCCGGGTGAGCGAGGTCTTGCCCAACCCGTTCAACACCTGGACCCCGACCCATGCCTGGGAGACGCCGCTTCCGTGGCCGGAGTGGACGGCCTCCGCCCCGCCGCCGGTCGAGTGCGTGCGGCCGAGTGCCGGGGCCGCCGTGACCGTGGCCGCCGTCGACGAGGGCGTGCTCGCCCTCACCGGCCATCGGTCTCCCGACCCGTGGAACTTCTTCTACTCCGCCCGCCGGCTGGGCGTCGAGGAGTACGACATGTTCTCGCGCCTCGCGCCCGAGCTCGCCGCCTGGAAAGCGGCCAAGCCGCCCGCGCCCGGCGGGGACGGCGGCGACGAGAGCGAGGCCGAGCTGCCACGGCTGCTCAACCCCATCCAGGCCCAGCGCGTCAAGACCGCCGTGCTCTACACGGGCACCCTGACGGCCGACGAGAACGGCGTCGCGCGCGTCAAGTTCACGGTGCCGGAATACGTCGGCGAGCTGCGTGTCATGGCCTGGGTGGCCAAGGACTCCCGCTTCGGATCAGCCCAGCGGCCCCTGACCGTGAAGAGCCCCCTGATGTGCCGCGCCTCCTGGCCGCGGTTCCTTGCGCCGGGCGACGAATTTGACCTGCCCGTGACCATCTTCAACCGCACGGCCGCGGACGGCGACGTGGAGATCCGGCTCTCGCTCGAAGGCCCGATGAGTCCGGCGCCCGGCTCGAGCGCCGCGTGCACGGTGCCAGTGCCCCGGGGCGGCGAGAAGACCGTCCGGCTTCGTCTCCGCGCCACGGACGTCGGCAAGGTGTCCGCGCGCGTCTCCGTCTCCCTCGGCCAGGAAAGCTACCGCGAGTCCGTGGAGCTTCCCGTGCGGCCGGCCGCCGCCTTCGCGCGTGCCGCCGGCTCGGCGGTCATCGAAGGCCCAGAGGAGAAGGCCATCACGGTGACCGGCGATTTCCTGCCCGGGACCGACAAGTGCACCGTCGTGCTCGGCGCCAGTCCGGCGGTTGACCTGACCGGCGCGCTGAACGCACTGCTTGAGTACCCCTACGGCTGTGTCGAGCAGACAACCTCGCGCCTCGTGCCGCTTGTCTACCTCCGCGACTTGGCCGAGCTCACGCGCCCACAGTCCGTCGGAGCGGAGGAGATCGACGAGCTGATGCAGGCCGGGTTCGTCCGGCTGCAGATGATGCAGACCTACGGGGGTGGCCTGACGATGTGGCCCGGCGGCTCGAACCCATGGCCCTGGGGCAGTATCTACGCCGCCGACATCCTCGTCGAGGCGCGCAAGGCCGGCTACAAGGTTCCGTCCGAGTTGCTCGATCCGCTGCTGGCCTACATCAGTGACGAGCTCGAGAACTGGTCGTCCGCAGACAAGGGCAAGGACTCCGAAGAGGGAACTCTAAGCGAGGCCGCATACGCCTGTTACGTCCTCGCCCGCGCGGGCCAGCCGGCCTATCAGTGGATGGGGCGGCTTGAAGAAGTAATCCGGGACGGCGGCCAGAAGACCGTTCCGCCGTCGGCTCGTTTCCACCTGGCGGCCGCGTGCCTGGCCGCCGGCGTGCCGCAGTCCGGCGATGCTTCATCTGCGAATCGCCTGGCCAAGGAATTCGTCGCGCCGGCGCTCACTCCCTCGCCGCCGGGAGCGGCCGGCCCGCAGGCCGCGCGGTCCCGCCAGACCGGCGGCTCGCTAAGCTCGCCCGTCCGCGAAGCGGCGATCATGCTCCTCGTGCTGCTCGATCTCGATCCGTCCTCCGAGCAGGTCCCGCTGCTCGTCCACCGGCTCAAGAGCGGCCTGCACCTGGGCGCGTGGGGCACGACCCAGGAGAACGCGTTCGCCCTGATGGCCCTGGGCAAGTACGCCCGCCGGATGGGCGCCGCCGATACGTCCGCGACGGTCACGCTTCCCGACGGCTCGGTCCGGAAGTTCAACGCGCGCGAAGGACTCCGCCTGGACCGAGTCGCACCGGGCCAGTCCGTCCGGGTCAAGGTGGAGGGCAAGGGCAAGGTCTTCGCGTTCTGGTATGCCGAGGGCGTCCCGCGGAAGGGTGAGGTGGCCGAGCAGGACTCCGGCATCTCGATCCGCCGCACCATCCTCGAGGCCGACGGCAAGACCGCCGTCGACCCTGCGAAGCTCGTCCAGGGCAAGCTGTATCAGGTCCGGCTCATCTTGAACACCGACCGCCCGGCCCACAACCTCGTCGTCACCGAGCTGCTGCCGGCCGGGCTGGAAATCGAGAACCCCGAGCTCAGGGGCACCGCGCGGGCGAAGCCGAAGGCATCCAACGCGGGGCGCGCCTCCCGGGTGCCTGAACAAGCCATCCCGGAGCCGGAAGACCCGGCCGATGACGAGTCCACTGCCGTGCCGGCCGTCCCCGCCTCGCCGCCCCCCGCTGGGCAAGCGGCCGTGGCCGCGCCGCAGCAACCCGAGCTCGCGCCCTTCGTCCCGGAGTGCATCGACCGGCGTGACGACCGCGTCCTGCTCTTCGGCACGGCCGGACAGGGACAGACCGAGTTCCGCTACCTCGTCCGGGCCGTGACGGCCGGAACGTTCGTCCTTCCCGCGAGCGAAGCCTCGTGCATGTACGACCCGACCCTGTACAGCGTGAACGGCCGCGGGATTGTGAAGGTGACGCCGTGAGCGGCGAGACGCACATGACAGCAAGGAAACAACGCCGTCGCCGCTGGCTCAAGCGCCTCGGCATCGGTGCAGCCGGCGTTCTCGCGGCCGCGGCAGCGCTTGCGCTGCTGTTCTGCTCTCTCGACCGGGCATTCCCATTCCCGCAGGAGCGGCTGATCGAGGCGCGGGCCGGCGGCTCGGCCTTCATCCTCGACCGGAACGGCGGCCTGATTGCGTGGAGCGTGGACGCGGCCGACGCCTGGCGCCTGCCCGTGCCGGTCAAGGACGTCTCGCCCTGGCTCGTCCGCGCGACCGTCGCAGCCGAGGACAAGCGCTTCTGGCGGCACGGCGGGGTCGACCCGCTGGCCGTCGTGCGCGCGGCCGAGCAGAACCTTTTCTCCGGCCGCCGCGTCTCCGGCGCATCGACCATCACGATGCAGTGCGTACGCCTTCTCTGGCCGCGCCCGCGGACGCTGGCCGCCAAGTGCGTCGAGATGTTCCGGGCCGTCCAGCTCGAGCGCATCGCGACGAAGGACGAGATCCTTGGGCTTTATCTGAACGTGGCCCCTTACGGCGGGAACGTGGTCGGCGCGGAGGCGGCCGCGCGGCGGTATTTCGGGAAGAGCGCCGTCGATCTCTCGCTCGGCGAGGCGGCGCTCCTGGCCGGCATTCCGCAGAGCCCGGCGCGGTTCAACCCGCGCAAGCATCTTGAACAGGCCCTCCGCCGCCGCGAGTTCGTGCTCGACCGTATGCAGGGTCTCGGCCTCGCGTCCGACGCCGATCTCGCGTCCGCACGGGCCGAGCGCATCGCCGTCCTTAAGCCGGCCGGCCACTCCGGCTCCGACCGCGCGCCGGGCTTCGCCGATTATGTCCTCTCGCTCCGCAACAGCCGGTCAGGCATCGTCCGCACCACTCTTGATCCGGAGGTCCAGGCCGCCGCGCTCGACGCGGTGGCCCGGCACGCCGCCGACCTCGGGCGCATGGGCATCGACGGCATCACGGCCGTGGTCATCGATGTCGATCGCTCCGAACTTGCGGCGATGGTCGGCTCCGCCGAGCCGTCCGACCCGCAGACCGGCTGTGTCAACGGCGCCACCGCGCGGCGGCAGCCGGGCTCGCTCCTCAAGCCGTTCCTGTACGCGGCGGCGTTCGACTGCGGCGCTCTCACGCCCCGGGCGGTCGTGTACGACGTCCCCGCGGCCTGGCAGGGATACCGCCCGGAGAACATGGACCGCGACTTCCTCGGCGCGATCCCCGCGGCGGCCGCGCTCTCCCGCTCGCGGAACATCCCCGCCGTGCGCCTGCTTGAAGACCTCGGGCCCGAGCGGCTCGCCCGCGACCTCAACCGCATGGGCCTGGCCATTCCCGGCCCGCCCGAGCAGTACGGCCTGTCGCTCGCGCTCGGAACGGCCGAGGTCCGCCTGGTCGACATCGCCAACGCCTACGTCACGCTCGCCCGGCTGGGCGAGTACCGCGCCCTGCGCGTGTTTGCGGGACAGGGCGGCCCGCAGCTGGCTCGCATCTACTCGCCGGGCGCGGCCTACCTCACGCTCCGCTCGCTCGACACGCGCGACGCGCCCGCCGCACGCGCCTGCCCCGGGCTGGTGTGGAAGACGGGGACGAGCTGGAACTACCGTGACGCCTGGGCCGTGGCCGTCACTCCGAGGTACGTCGTCGGCGTATGGTGCGGGCGAATCTCCGGCCGCCAGCATCCGGGACTGATCGGCCTGCGCGCCGCGCTGCCTCTAGCCCTCGAGATCACGAAGCGCATTACCACGGGTCCGGGCCGCACGTGGGGCCGGCCCGAGCGCGTGGCCGAGCGCCAGGTCTGCGCACTCTCCGGCGCGCCCGCCTGCTCCGCCTGCGCCGACACCGTCGCCGCCGAGTACCTTCCCGGCGTGAGCAGCGATGCGCCCTGCACGCTTCACCGGTTCGTCGAGACTGGGTCAGGCCGGCGCGTGACCGTGCAGTGGCCCGGCCGCATCGCCGCCTGGCTCGCCTCGCGCGAGACCGCGCCGAATCGGGACCGTGGCACGGCCATCCCTTCGGCTTCGCTCCCTTCGGGTCTGCCCGCGACAAGCTCGGGCCGTGAGCCTGTCGCTCGACCCAGAGGCTCTCGACGGGTCGAACGGAGCCTCAGGGTCGAAGACCGGGCAGGCCTGGCCGTGGATCCGCACACGGGCGGCACGCCCGTGCCACCCGCGCACGCCCGCGCTGAAACACCCGGCGAGCATGCCGTCCGCCCCGCCGTCGAAATCTCCTCGCCCGTCAACGGCGGCGAATACGTGCTCCCGCCTCCGACGCCTGACAGCAACCTGCGGCTCGGGGTTCTCGACCTCACCGCCCGCACCTCATCGGGCGCCGCGGAGCTTTACTGGTTCCTCGACGGCGAACTCCTCACGAAGGCGCCGGCCGGCGACTGCGTCCGCTGGCCGATGACACCCGGCCGCCACGAACTCATCGTATGCGATGCCGCGGGTGCCTCCGCCCAGGCGCAGTTCTCCGTCATTCCCGCAGGCAACGGGACGCACTGAAGAGCAGTGCCCCCGTTGAAAGGCCAAGACGCCCCGGGGTGTATGTTCTTAGCGTCCGCCGGACGTGCGGTCGCTGGATTCGTTCGCCGGAGGCGAACTTTCGGAGTGCGTGCGGCTGTCTCCTGCTCCGCAGGAGCAGACTGACGCCGCTGTTCAAAGCGGTTTGCTGCGCGTCCGGCGGCTCCGAGTCGAAAGCCGCATGATGGGTGTCCCTCCGCTGTCGCTCCGGGACAAGGCAGCGTCAAGCCGCCGCACTCCAGAGCGGCTTCCGCCGCAGGTTGACAAGGCCACCTCGAATCACGACGCTGAACAGGTACGAGGTTCCATCCTCGGCGATCACGGGTCGCCATTGTCCATGTACTGGAGGGTCCTCTATGACGTCGGAGCCACCGGTCTGGGTCTTGTCCCCGACGAATCGCTTGGCGTCGGGAAGCGGGTCAACGTGGCTGTCGCTGAACACGACGTGAATCACGTCATCGTGGTTCACAGCCTTGTCGCACGCGATGGGAGAGCCTTTGAACGCCTTCTCGTTGAACCATGTCGACTCCGTCTGAGAGGCATTGCCGATTCCGGACATGTTCGTCCGGCCGCAGTAGCTGATTTGGTGCGAGCCGATGGTGTCAGCTTTGCCAAACTCAGCGAATGTGATCGGGTATCCCCAGCCACTACTGTCGGGCTCCTGAAGCGCGTCAGACGAATCAGCCGTCGACGGGCAGATCAACGATCTCTTGTCCGACAACAGGCCCTTCCAGTAGAGGACGCTAAGCCACGTGTCACCCCGGAACTGGGAAGCTGGGACGGGCAGGACGGAGTCTCCGCCGTACGCGTTGAGGTACTGCGAGAACGCCAAGCCTATCTGCTTGAGGTTGTTGATGCACTTGGTCCTCCGGGCCGATTCGCGAGCTCTACCGAGGGCAGGAAGAAGCATGCCTGCCAAAATGGCAATGATTGCGATAACCACCAGCAGCTCGATGATCGTAAACCCTTTGTGCTTTCTCATGTTTTCTCACCTCCTTTCAAGTTTTTCCTGTAGGTTGACAAAAAACGTCGGACTGGCTCACTGTGAACCGTCCTCCTCGAGAAATACACGATCCGACCGCGCGCAAACGGCGCGATGCAATTGAACGGATGGCACAGGGTAGAAAAACCAACCCCGCTGCGTTGAAAGACGCCAGCGCTACCCGCGAGGTCTCCCGAGAGCAGAAACAAAAAGACTGCCAGAACGGCAATAATAATTACGATAACGGCAAGGACGTGATGACCACTACCCCGCGTGCTTCTCGATCGCTTTTCAAAGATCAACGCGACCGCACACCCAAACCCTACTACACATAACCCAATAGGAGTTTACGGCATGATGCGAGGGGAGTCAAGCAAATTCGTGGAAAATTTCTACATTATACGGGGACTCTGACTTGAACAGTTCTGACGTAAACAGTCAGGAGAAGCGGGGCGTGCGTTCTTCGCTTTGCGGCCTGTCGG
>CAYXNI010000041.1:0-11866 GCA_964466285.1 uncultured Planctomycetota bacterium
ATGGCCGAGGAACGGGCGCTCCCCGTGATGATACACACCCCGCACCGCAACAAGAAGAAAGGCGTCGAGCGCATCATTGAGATTTTGAAGGCCGAAGGCGTGACCATGCGCCGCGTGCTGATCGACCACAACACGGAGGAGACGATCGGGCTGTGCACGCCGCTCGACTGCTGGGCCGGGATGACCGTGTACCCGTACAGCAAGCTCGACCCCGTCCGCGTGATCAACATCCTCAAGGAACACGGCCTCGAACGAAAGATGGTGAACTCCTCCGCCGACTGGGGCGTGTCCGAGCCGACCGCCCTGCGGAGGACGGCGGACAACATGAAGGCCGCTGGTTTCCCGGACGACCAGATCAAGAGAGTCGTGTTTGACAACCCCCTGGCCTTCTACGGCCAGTGCGACTGGTTTAAGCCGCGGCTCGATCTGACACCGCTACCGATTGAGTCATTTCAGCGATGAAGTACGCATTCAGCACGAACGCGTTCACGAAGTTTTCGGCGGAAGAAGCGATCGGGCAGATCGCCAAGGCGGGATATGATGGCGTCGAGTTGATGCTCGACGCGCCGCACCTGTTCCCGCGTGACGCCACGCCAGACAAGGTGGCCCGGATCAGGAACGCCGCCGAGAAGGCCGGGCTCACGTTCTCAAATGCCAACGCGTTTCCGATGAGCGCCGTCGGGGACACGTGGAACCCGTCGTGGATCGATCCTGATCCGACCGTGCGCAAGCAGCGCATTCAGCACACGGCGGATGCGCTGCGTGTTGCCCGGGACCTCGGCATTCCCAACATCAGCACCGAGCCGGGCGGGCAGATGCACCACGCCGCGGACCGCGACGCCGCCATGCGCCTCTTTGTCGCCGGGATCGAGGAAGTCCTCCCCGTCGCCGAGGAGACGGGCGTGACGCTGCTGGTCGAGCCCGAACCGCATCTGCTCATCGAGCGGACGCGCGAGTATCTTGACTTCGCCGGCCGGGTCTCGCACCCGAATCTCGCGCTGAACTTCGACATCGGCCACTTCTACTGCGTGGGCGAAGATCCCGCGCAGGCGTTCCGCACGTTGAAGCAGCACGCGCGGCACGTCCACTTCGAGGATATCGCCGCGTCGCGCGAGCACCGGCATCTGCTGCCTGGAACCGGGACCATCGACCTTCCGGGCGTGGTCAGAACGCTTGCGGCGGAGGGCTACGCGGGGTGGATTACGGTCGAGCTTTATCCCTATCAGGACAATCCGTTTGAGACGGCGTGTGCGGCACGGGAGTACATCCGCACGCGGATCGAACGACAGGCGGGGAAATGAGCACGTTCCGCGCATGGCTTCGCCTCATTCGTGTGCCAGCGCTGCCGACGGCGCTGGCCGACGTGTGGCTGGGCGCGGCGGTGATGGGTTACTTGTTTACGTGGACGGCCGTCTGGCTGAGCCTCATCTCGCTCGCGCTGTATGCCGCGGGGATGATTCTGAACGACGTGCACGACCTCGAGGAGGATTGGCGGGATAATCCGGGGCGGCCACTGCCGTCGGGTCAGGTATCGCGTTCGGCGGCGACGGCGGCCGGGCTGGCTCTGCTGGCTGCGGCCGTGCTCGGTGCAGTGATGGTCGGGCGGCTTGCGCTGGCTGTCGCAGCGCTGCTGGCGGTGCTTGTGCTGACGTACGATTTCGTGCTGAAGGCCGGCCCGCTGGGTCCGCTGAATATGGGCCTGTGCCGCGCGGCGAACGTGGCTCTTGGAATGGCCGTGGCCCCGCCGGCCATGGTCGGGGAGATCCCGGTCAACCTGTTAGCCACCGTACCGATCTTCGTTTATATCTGGAGCGTCACGTGCCTGGCTCGACACGAGGCGACCGGCGCGAACGCGAAGGCTCGCCTGATGCCGTCGCTCGGCGTGGGGCTCGTCGTCGCAGGCTTGGCCCCCCTGCTGATCATGAAGCTGTCGCGGCTGTTTGCCGGGGTTTATGATTTCGGAAGTGTACGCTTCGTCGGCTTCTACGTCCTGGCCGGGTTGGCAGCCCTGGGCGTTGCCGCGCTTGTCTGGCGCGCGCGCAACATCCGTCGGACGGTGACCATCGCGCTCGTCGGGATCATTCCGCTGCAGGCGTTTGTTGCGTTGGCTCAATTCTGCGTGCCCGAGGGCGCGTGTATAATGCTGCTGCTGATACCTGTGCTCTTGCTGAGGAAGCTGTCGCACATCACCTGAGCGAGACCCAGCGGTGCTGATTGGATACAACACGAACGGGTTCGCCTTCCACCGGCTGGAGGATGCGATCGACGTGATTGCGCGGCTCGGGTACCGGTGCGTGGCGATCACGGTCGACCACCACGCCCTGAATCCCTACGACCCGGAGACCGCGTCACGGACGAGCAAGGTGCGCGATCAACTGCGCGACCTCGGCCTGGCGTCGGTCATCGAGACGGGAGCGCGGTTCCTGCTGGACCCGATGCGTAAGCACTATCCGACGCTTCTCGACCGGCGGGCGGGGGGGCGCGAGAAACGGATGGATTTCCTTCGACGGTGCGTCGACATCGCCGCGGAGCTGGGGTCGCTGGCCGTGAGCTTCTGGTCCGGCGCGGCGCCGGCGGGCTTGGCGGAAGGCCAGGAGACCGGACTGCTGGCCGAGCCCTGCCGCGAGCTGTGCGATTACGCGGCCGACAAGGGGGTCGTGCTCGCGTTCGAGCCGGAGCCGGGCATGTACGTTGACACACTGGCCAGGTACGAGCGGCTGGCCGGCGCGGTGGAGAGGGACAACTTCCGCCTCACGATCGACGTGGGGCATCTCTGGTGCAACGAGGCGGAGCCTCAGGCGGATCTGATCCGGCGGTTCGCCCCGAAGCTTGCGAACGTGCACCTCGACGACATGCGGCGCAGTCGCCATGACCACCTCTTCTTTGGCGAGGGCGAGGTTGATTTTGCGGCGGTGTTCGCGGCGCTGGCGGAGGCCGGCTACGAAGGCCCGGCGTGCGTTGAACTGTCGCGCCACAGCCACGAGGCCGTCGAAACGGCGAGAAGGGCGATGGAGTTCCTTGACCGCCTGGGGTAGTTCTCGTCGTGTTCGTTGTGTCGTTGTGGTGAAGCAAGAGTAGTCTTTTTCTCACCACGACGACACGACGGACACAACGGAGGAGGACAGAATGGGCAAAGCCATCCATGACCCGGTACCGCAGGCTCTTGAGGAAGTAGCGGCGCAAGTGGTTGAGGCGGGATTCCGAGTTCACCGTGGTCTCGGGCTCGGCCTGTTGGAGTCTGTGTACGAGGTCTGTCTTTGCCACGAGCTGTCAGGGCTCGGCATCCCGTTCGAGCGCCAGGTGGAACGACCAATCGAGTATTGCGGGGTGAAGCTGGACGCGGGGCTTCGAATCGATCTGTGGATAGATCGCTCCATCATTGTGGAACTGAAATGTGTGGAGCAACTTCTTCCCGTCCACAAGGCACAGCTATTGACGCACATGAAATTGACTGGTTCACGTCTTGGGTTCCTAATGAACTTCAACACCGCTCGTTTGAAGGACGGCATTGTTCGCATGATTTTGTGAGATGCGTCGTGCCGTCGTGTCGTCGTGGTGAAAGATGAGATGCGGTTTCTCACCACAACGACACGACGACACAACGAAGGAGGAGGAGATGCCGAACCATGTTGTCATGATCGATCTCGTGGGAGCCGTGCCGAAGCATTTCGACCCACCGAGCTTGTTTCCCGAGCTGGGCTCGATATTCCGGCCGGGCGGAATCCGGCCGGTGCGGCCGGTGTTCCCCGCTGTGACGTGCCCGGTGCAGGTCAGCATGGTCACGGGCGTGCCGCCGTCGCAGCACGGGATCATCTCGAACGGCCTGTTCGACCGCGAGCGGCGCGAGGTGACGATGTGGACGTGGCCGGCAGCGAGGATCGAGCGGCCGGCGGTGTGGGACGTGCTTCGAAAACGCGCGCCTCGCGCGAGGACCGCTGTGTTCTTTTTTCAGGGGTTGAAGGCGGCGACGGCCGACATCTATCTGAACCCGCACCCGCGGCACACCCCGGACGGCAAGACGATTCCGTGGTGCGATTCAAGACCGGAGGGGCTTTACGAACGGCTGGCCGAGAAGCTCGGTCATTTTCCGCTGCACAAGTACTGGGGCCCGATGGCGGACATCGATTCGAGCCGCTGGATACTGAACGGGGCACTGCACGCCATCGCACAGTACCGACCGGAGCTGTCGCTGGTTTATGTGCCGCACCTTGATTACGTTGGGCAGCGGTGCGGGCCGGACGGCCTGGAGTTCGCGGCCGAGGCCCGCCGGATCGACGGGCTTGTCGCCCAGTTCATCCGGGACCTGGGAATGGCGCTGAAGCCTGCCGACCCGGTTGTGCTGCTGACCTCGGAGTACGCGTTCCGGCCGGTGTCGCGGGCGGCGCTGCCCAATGTGGCGCTTCGCGACGCCGGCCTGCTCAAGGTGGTGGAGAAGGACGGATGCGAGCTGCCCGACCTGGCCGCGAGCGCGGCGTTCGCCATGGTCGATCACCAGGTAGCTCACGTGTATGTTCAGGGCGATGCGCTGGGCGCCGTGCGGAGCGTGCTGGCTGAGTTGGACGGAGTAGGGGAGGTGTGCGGGACGGAACGGCTGCGTGAGCTTGGCGCAGCGCATCCGAACTCGGGCGAGCTGGTCCTGCTCGCGAAACCGGACAGGTGGTTCGCGTATTACTGGTGGAACGACCCGGGCAAGGCGCCGCCCTTTGCCCGGACGGTCGATATTCATCGGAAGCCCGGGTATGACCCGGTGGAGCTTTTCGTGGATCCGAGGACAAGATCGATTCCGCTTGACACGTCGCTGGTGCGCGGGAGTCACGGCCTGCCACCGGGCTCGCCAGCGGACCGGGTGATATTGGCCGTGGCTGGGACGGACATGACCGCACCAGCGGTGAGCGATGTTGCGGGGGTCGCCGGGCTGGCCGCAGAGCTGGTTCTGAGCGGGAGAGCGTAAAGAGTTTTGACAGTTCCGGGGAGATTCGTCTAGCGTCGCAACCGCTGATCTGTGTGAGTGTTGCGACGTCTGTGTATGATTCCTTTACAGTTGAGGCCGCAGGCACGTGGCCGTCGCCACCTCTCATGACTTCATAACCTCTTGAACTGTCGGCAGATACAAATCGGCGGACGATAACAGGCGGAAGTGGCATGATAGTTGCTCTCAAAACGGTGGTGCGTGGGTTGTTTTGGCACAGGGAGCGAGTCACCATGGGGACACAGCAGCCTTTCGTGCTGGTGATCTGCGCGGGTGAGTTTCCCAGGGACGTGCTGTCGGAGGTGCTGGGCTATTGTGGCGGGAGTATGGTCTGGGTGGAGCCGGGCAACGAGTTTGCGCTGAGGCCGGGGGAGGGTACGCCGGACGTGATCCTGGCGGATGAGGATGCGAGGTGCCTTCCGGCGGTTGTGCAGCGGTATCGAAACGTGCCATTGGTGTTGGCAGTCCAGCCGGGGCACGACCGGTCTCCGGTCATGGGGAGCGTATTCTACAGGATTGCGAAACCGATCAGCTACGCGCAGGCGGTCTTCGGAATCGAACGCGCTCTGCTGTTCAGACGCATCGCCGTGGCCTCGTGGACAGATTCCTCGGTCGACGTTGCGGACCTGCTGGGCGGCTCGGAACCGATGCGGCGGCTCTATGCGGCGGCCGAGGATGTGGGACGCCGGGAGGGGCATGTCCTGATCACGGGCGAGCGCGGAACGGGCAAGGAGCGGCTGGCGCGGCTGATTCATGAACACGATGTGCGCCGGGGGGGGCCGGTGAACTTCGTCGACTGCCGGGTAGTGCGCGAGAGTTCATGTGAAACGGACCTGTTCGGCCCGTTGGTCGAGAGAATGGGAAAGTCCGGGCGAAAGATTTTGGGAGCCAGCCTGTTCCTCGGTGAGATTGGCACCCTCTCCCCGTCAATACAGGGCAAACTGCTCACAGCCCTGGCCGAGCGCTCTGTCGAATTGGCAGAGGACGGCGAGGTGGACCTCGACGTCCGCGTCATCGCGAGTAGCGGTGATCCGCTCGAGAAACTCACCGAGGACGGGCGGTTCCTGCGGGAACTGCTCTGGCTTTTGAGCGGGCACCAGCTGAGGATTCCGCCGCTGCGGCACAGGAAAGAGGACGTGATTTTTCTCGCGCGCAGGGTCCTTGCGAGGATTGCGCAGGGGCCGATGGTGCAGGCTCCCCGGCTGCCGCCCGCCACGGAGGTGGTATTGCTGTCGTACGGCTGGCCGGGAAACGTCCGCGAGCTTCAGACCGTGGTGGCCCACCAGGCGGTACTCAAGGGGCGGGTCATCAGTCCCGGAGACCTTGACCTGCCCGCGCCAAGTGACGAGGCGGCCCGGGATGCGGCGCTCCGGGTTCTGACGATGAATCCGGACATTCGGGGCGTTGAGGGGGCAGGAGGGCAGGTGGAGCCGGCCGCGTTGCGCGGCATGACGAGCGCACGAAACACCTGAGGGCCGAGGGGAGGCCGCAGTCCAGTCATTCACGAATCAGCTTGTCGATGAGATCGCCGACGAGCTTGGGGTTGGCCTTGCCGGCGAAATGTTTTTCGGCTGCGGTGTGACCGGTGTGCAACCACCTGTGTCCTGACCAGGCCGCCGGTATAGTTGTCGTGGCTCTCCTGGTGATGATTTGTAGCGTTTCCAGCACTTGACATGTGCGTATAACGCAGGCTATACTTAGATGGCAAGTGAAGTGCGATTCTCGGAGGTGAGGAAGCTACTGGAAGCGAAGGGCTACCGGCTGGAAAGAATCCGCGGGTCGCATCATGTGTTCGACAAGGCCGGCTGGCCGCCGGTGGTGATCCCGGTTCATCGTGGGAAGGTGAAGCATGCGTACGTTAGAAAGATCGAGAAGCTCGACTGATCGCGTGAAGGCCCTTGGCCGTCCGTTCGACGGCAGCATTTTGGCCGAGGCGAAGGCAATCGCGGGGCGGTACAAGATCATCGTCGAATTCGAGGATGGGGAGTGGTTTGGTCACGGGCTTGAAATGCCGACGGTGTTCGGAGACGGGCGAACGGTTCAAGCAGCGGTAGCCAACACGCGCGCGGCGCTCGTCACGGCAGTTGCGTATATGCTGGAAAAGGGGCAGACGCCGCCCGCCCCGGCCCGTGAGGGGCATCGATCCGTTCAGGTGAACGTGCGCCTGACGCCCGAGGAGAAGGCCGTGCTGGAATCCAGAGCCAAAGCGAAAGGCTTCCGCGGCCTCTCGGACTTCATCCGCACCTCGGTGCTGACGGAAAAGTGACTTGCCCGGCATGTGGTAGGGATGTCCCCAGAGTCTCCAGAAGGAATAACGCCGTCCGGTTGGGGCTGGAGCACGGGCAAGGGTCAGGACTTGACCATCTTGTCGATGAGCTCGCCGACGAGCTTGGGGTTGGCCTTGCCGCCGGTGGAGCGCATCACCTGGCCGATGAAGTAGCCGCGGGTTTGTTTTTTCCCGGCCTTGAGGTCGGCGAGAGCCGCGGGGTTCTGCGCGAAGACGGAGCGGATGGCCGTCTCCAGCTCCCCTGTATCGCTGATCTGCCGGAAGCCTTTCTCTTCGACGACGGCCGCGGCCTTCCTGCCGGTCTTGGCCATGTCGATGAAGACGTCCTTGGCGGCGAGGTGGCTGAGCTGGCCGTCAGCAACGAGCTTGATGAGTTCGGCCAGCATCGGGGGCGTGACGGGCAGGCTGCGGATGTCGGTCTTGCGCTCGTTGAGTTCGCGGAGGACTTCGCCCATGATCCAGTTGGCGGCGGGCTTGGGTGAGGCCCCGGCCTTGACGCAGTCCTCGAAGTAATCGGCGACGGCCTTGTTTTCGATCAGGACGGCGGCATCATAGCGGGGGAGCGCATACTCGGCGACGAACCGCGTGCGGCGCGCCGCTGGCAGTTCGGGCATGCCTGCGCGGACGCGGTCGAGCCAGTCGCGCGTGATCTCGACTGGGACCAGGTCGGGCTCGGGGAAGTAGCGGTAGTCCTTGGCTTCTTCCTTGCTCCGCATGGGCTCGGTTGCGCCGCGGGCAGTGTCCCAGAGCATCGTTTCGGAGGGGACGGTGCGGCCGGACTCGATGAGCGCGATCTGCCGCTTGACTTCGTAATCGATGGCCTTGACGACGGCGCTCATCGAGTTGAGGTTCTTGACCTCGACGCGGTTGCCGAGCTTGTCGGCGCCCTTGTGGCGGACGCTGATGCCGGCCTCGAACCGGAGCGAGCCTTCCTCCATTTTGCAGTCGGACACCTCGAGGCAGCGAAGCAGCGTGGCGAGTTCGTTCATGTACGCGTCCGCTTCGGCCGACGACCGCATGTCCGGAGCGGTGACGATTTCGAGGAGCGGCGTGCCCGTGCGGTTCAGGTCGACTGCGGTGTAGCGGGCGCCGGTGTCCTCGGGGTGCTCGAGCTTGCCCGCGTCTTCTTCGAGATGGACGTTCCAGATGCGGACGTGGCGCACGAATTCGCCGACCTCGAGGTCGATCCAGCCGTTGACGCCGAGGTTGTTGTAGTTCTGCGAAATCTGGTAGTTCTTCGGGAGGTCGGGGTAGTAGTAGTTCTTGCGGTCGAACTGCGTGACCGGGGCGATCTGGCAGTTGAGGGCGAGCGCCGCCTTGAGCGCGTGCTCGAACGCCTTGCGGTTGATGACGGGCAGGGAGCCCGGCAGGCCCTGGCAGACGGGGCACGTCTGCGTGTTCGGGGGCGAGCCGAACTTCGTGCTGCACCCGCAGAACATCTTGCTCGCGGTGAGCAGATGAACGTGCGTCTCAAGGCCGATGACGGTCTCGTATTCCATCATTCTTTCGGCGGCTCTGGGGCCTTTTCCTTTGCTTCCGGCTTGGGAAGGAACATCTTCACCGCTTGGATGACCTGGTCGGTCTGGTCCATCACGCGGGCGTCCTTGGGGGGTTCGTGTTGGAAGGTCTTCGGATCAGTCTCCGGATTGAGCGTGATTTTCTCGTAGGTGACCTGCATGACCGCGTTGCCGGTCTCGTCGCGGAGTTCCATGTGGCGGGCGAGACCGTCGTCAACGCTCACGAGGATCCGCATGGTTGAGCTGTCGCGCATTCGGGCGGGCATGCCGGCGGCCTGAGGCCGGCCTTCGAACACCCAGCACTCTTTGTCCTGGACCTTTTCGGTTCCGGTCAGCTTGACGGACTTCGGGTCGAGCGCGGCGAGGGGATTGGCGATGTTGTGCTGCTGGCCCTGCTCGGGGACGCCGGCTTCCTTGAGAGCGGCCTTGACCTTGACCATGTCGACCCGTGCGGTGACGCCCATGCCGGGGATGAGGACCCAGGTGACATTGCCGTCGGAGATGGTGGTCTGTTCGCCCTGTCCGAGCGGGGTTGGCATGGTCATTCGGATTTTGTCGGGCAGGAGGAAGAGGATGTGTCCCTTGGGGGACGCCTCCGGCCGCGCGTCGGGCCCCATGGTCATGACGAAGTCGGCGGAGAACGACTTGATGTCCTTTATCTTCGCCGCGATCTTGTCGAGCGCCTCGTTACGTCTTGTGTCTTCGGGCTTATCTTCGGCGGCGGCCGGCCCGGCCAGCACGGTCAAAGCAGCCGACAGAGTCACAAGACACGCAATCGCCGAGAACATCCTTCTCATCTCCGATCTCCTTTCCTGGCCGAGAGCGGCCTTTTCAAAGTGTGGTCAGGCGCGGCCCGGCACACGCGGGCCTCGAGCCCGATCACGACGAACGCACAAGCAGCGGCGCGAGTGAGCAGCTTCATTTCGGTTCCCCTTTCCTGGCGAGGGGCGGGCGGGCGAGGTGGTAGTTGGTGGCGGACTGGAAGGCGTGGGCGATGCGGAGGAGGCGGGCCTCGTCGAACGGCTGGCCAAGGAGCTGGAGGCCGACGGGGAGGCCGTGCGCGCCCGGGCCGCAGTTGATGGAGATGCCCGGAATGCCGGCCAGGTTGCAGGAGATGGTGTAGATGTCGGACAGGTACATCGAGAGCGGGTCTTCGACCCGTTCGCCGAGCTTGAAGGCGACGGTCGGCGAGGTGGGGCAGAGGACGCAGTCGACCTTTTCCCAGGCGTCGTCGAAGTCTTTCTTGACCATGGCGCGGGCGCGGAGCGCCTTGAGGTAGTAGGCGTCGTAGTAGCCGGAACTGAGGGCGAAGGTGCCGAGCATGATGCGGCGCTTGACCTCGGGGCCGAATCCTTCGGCGCGGGAGCGCGAGTAGAGCTCGACGATGTCGAGGTCGCCTGCGGCGCGGTGGCCGTAGTGGACGCCGTCGTACCGGGCGAGGTTGCTGCTGGCTTCGGCGGTGGCGATGATGTAGTAGATTGCGACGGCGTACTCGGTATGCGGGAGCGAGATGTCGATGATGTGTGCGCCGAGGTCCTTGTACACGTCGGCCGCGGCCCTGACGGCCGACTCGACGGTGGCCTCGATGCCTTCGGCGAAGTACTCGCGCGGTACGCCGATCCGCATGTCTTTGATGTCGCCCTGAAGCTCGGCGACGTAGTCGGGTACCGGGAGGTTGGCAGAGGTGGAGTCGCGGGGGTCGTGGCCGGCGATGGCTCGCAGGAGCATGGCGGTGTCGCGTACGTCGCGTGAGAAGGTGCCGATCTGGTCGAGCGACGAGGCGAAGGCGACGAGGCCGTAGCGTGAGACGCGGCCGTAGGTGGGCTTGAGGCCGACGATTCCGCAGAAGGAGGCTGGCTGGCGTATGGAGCCGCCGGTGTCGGAGCCGAGAGCGACGGCCGCCTCGCAGGCGGCGACGGCGGCGGCCGATCCGCCGCTCGACCCGCCGGGCGCACGGGACGTGTCCCAGGGATTGCGGGTGGGCTTGAACGCGGAGTTCTCCGTGGAGGAACCCATGGCGAATTCGTCCAGGTTGGTCTTGCCGACGGGGATGGCGTCGGCCCGGTCGAGCATTTCGACGACGGTGGCGTCGTACGGCGGGACGAAGTTCGCGAGGATGTTGGAGGAGCAAGTGGTCCGGACGCCTCGCGTGCACATGTTGTCCTTGATGGCGACGGGGACACC
The DNA here is from genome assembly GCA_964466285.1 of uncultured Planctomycetota bacterium. Classification (GTDB taxonomy): domain Bacteria; phylum Planctomycetota; class PUPC01; order PUPC01; family PUPC01; genus CAYXNI01. Next base: position 10,958 of record CAYXNI010000041.1, read on the forward strand.
GGCGAGGGGTCCGACGGGCCGGCCTGCGGCGAGGCGGGCGTCGATGTCCTTGGCCTTGGCGAGGGCGGCGTCGGCCATGACCGTGTTGTATGCTCCGAGGCGGGTGTCCAGCGAGCGTACGGCCTCGAGCACGGACTCGACGGTCTGGGCGGCGGTGACGTCGCCGGCCAGGAGCTTGCGGTTGAGGTCGTGGGCGGAGAGCGAGGAGAGTGTGCTCATGATTGGCCGACCACGACGGGGACCTTGTAGGCTTCCTCGGTACGGGCCGGGGCGTTGGCAAGGGCCTGTTCGCGGGGCATGGACGGGGTGACGGCGTCGTCGCGGAAGACGCTCTTGAGGCGGAGGGGATGGGAGAGGGGTTCGACGCCGGTGGTGTCGAGTTGCTTGAGTTTGTCGATGTATTCGAGGATGCGGCTGAGTTGTGTTTCGAAGAGGGCGAGGTCCTGTTCGGTGACGGCGAGGCGGGAGAGCCTGGCGACGTGGACGACGGTAGTTCTGTCGATGCTGGCCATGATCACTCCTCGAGGTAGAGGATGCGGCCGCATGAGTGGCAGACGACGAGGTCGCCGCCCTTCTTGAGCTGAGCCATGGTTTCGGGCCTGAGTTTCATGAAGCAGCCCTGGCAGGCCCCGCCGCTCACGGCCACCATGGCGGTCTGGCCGCGGCGGCTAATGAGGCGTTGGTACTTGGCGAAGATTTCCTGGGCGACGCCGGAGCCGGCTGCGTCGCGCTGTTCCCGGAGCTGGTCGGCCTCCGCCCGGGCCTGTTCCTGTTCCTTTTCGAGGCGGGTTCGCTCGGCGGCGAGTTCGTTCTCGAGCTTCTTCACCTCTTCGGCCAAGGCGTCGCGCTCTTCTTTGGCCCGGTCGACTTTCTGCATCTGCTGGAGCACGGCGTCTTCGAGGCGGGCGT
>CAYXNI010000042.1:0-11858 GCA_964466285.1 uncultured Planctomycetota bacterium
GAGGGCGTCGGCCAGGTCCCGCCATTTGCGGTTGCCGGGGTCGGCCAGCGCCTTCGCGCGCACGTCCTGCCGGAAAGGCGCATAGAGCGGGTCGCCCACGAATGTCATCATCCAGGAGGCGACGGCCGTCGCCCGCCAGCAGCTCTCGCCGAACGTGTTGCCGGCGAGGAACAGCCGGACGAACTCGGCCACGTCAACGGTGCCCCCGAGGACCGGCTCGAAGACCGCCCCCATGGTCGCGGCTGCACCCTTGCCCAGCAGCGGCCCGGCCCAGCCCACGGTCGTCGTGCGCAGGCGGACGGCGGAGCTGGAATGGATATGGTAGGCGACGGCGCCCCGCGCGAAGCGGAATCCATCATCCGCCATCGGCCCGCACATGTTGGGATTGTACCAGCCGAAGTAAAACGCGGCGTCCGGCATCGGCATCGCAGGGTCAAAGGTCTCGGGTGAGCGGTCGGCCCGGATGAAGAAGCCGGCGGAGTTGAGCGCAGAGCCGGCGGAGCTAAGCCACTTGTCGCCGAGCGCGTAGGGTCCGTCGGTGATCCCCCGCGTGTCGATGTACGCGAGGCCGAACAGCCCGTGAGTCTCGGCGTCGATCGCGGCGTCGACGAGGCCCTTTGCGATGGCCGGGGTGGGGCCGTCGAGCCGGGTCGCAAAGAGCACGGGAGCGGAACCGCCCTTGCTCAACACCGGGTTCTCCACCCAACCCTTGAGCGGGTAGGCGGGAAGAGCAACGAGGCCAAGCTCCGAATCGACCGCGGCGGCGGTCCGGCCGGGAATCCCGCGCGGCAGCTCCGCCAGCTTCGCGCCGGTATAGTCCTCGCGGATCTTGACGGGCACACCGTAGGTCGAGACGAGATACTTGACCTTGAGCTGAAGCGGGCCGCCGGGCGCGGGCTGCGTGGCCAGGCCGCTTTCGAGCAGGAACCGCCGCAGCGGCTGGCGAACCTGAGTCTCGAACTCCGCGCGCGAGATGGTTTCCGAGGTGCGGCAGGCGATGCGGCAGATGTTCTGCCCGGGAACACCGCGCCGTTTCGCATAGTAGGCGCCGACCTCTTCGGAATCCGCCGAGGCCGAGTTGATGAGTATGACCACGGAGCCGCCCCCGTCCGCCGCGCGCGCGGGACAAGCTGCAAGGACGGCGGCAAGCAAGAGTGCAGAGACCGCGAGGACGTGTTCTGGGGATCGGCGTCTCAAGGCGAATCCTTTTCCTCGGTTTTCAGGATGCTCTTCCTGTTCCTTCTCTCCGCGTTGTTGTGGTGAAGGTCGTCTGCTGTGCGCTCTCAGATTTCGATCTCGCCCGCAAACACCTCTGCCGCCGGGCCGGTCATGTAGACGCAATCGTCGTCCGCCCATTCGATGTCCAGGGCGCCGCCCAGCAGGTGGACGACAATGTGTCGCTCGGTCCAGCCGTTGAGCGCGCAGACGACGGCGGTCGCGGACGCCCCGGTCCCGCAGGCAAGAGTCTCGCCCGCGCCGCGCTCCCACGTCCGCGAGTGGACCTCGGTCCGAGACGGAATCTCGACGAACTCGACGTTGGTGCGGGCGGGGAACGCCGGATGCGTTTCGATAATCGGCCCGTCCTCGCGGACGGGGTGCTCCTTCACGTTATCCACGCGGAGAATCGTGTGCGGATTGCCCATCGACACGCATGAGATCTCGAAGACATGGTGGCCCGCCCGAAGCGGCTCGCGGAGGACGCGGCCGCCGTGGCCGTGCATGGGGATGTCGGCGCGGTCCAGCCGCGGGCGGCCCATGTTCACGCGGACCTTCTCCACCCGGCCGCCGTCGACGCTCAGCACCAGGTGCTTGGTTCCGGCTTTCGTGTCGATGTCGAGCTCGGTCTTGGCGGTCAGGCCGTGGTCGAAGACATACTTGGCGAAGCAGCGGATTCCGTTGCCGCACATCTCCGCCTCGCTGCCGTCAGGGTTGAACATCTGCATGCGGAAGTCGGCGGAGTCGGAGGGCAGGACGAGGATCAGGCCGTCGGAGCCGATGCCGAAATGCCGGTCGCACACTTTCCGCGCGGTCACGGGCACATCGCTGACCGTCTCGTCGAGGCAGTTGACGCAGATGTAATCGTTGCCGCATCCGTGCATCTTCGTGAACTTCATCGCTCGCTCCTTGCGTGCCGGCCGCGATATCGGATACTGGTGGACATTATCACACATGTGCCGCGCCGAATCAACGGCACGGTGCAGCCCGTTCCGCCGCGGAAGGTCTTCAGCCTTGTTCGCACCTTCGCGCCTATTCCCATCGCGGAACCACCGAGTTATAATAGCTAGCGTGGGTTTTGCGCCCATTCTATGAGCGAGGTCGAGCCATGAAATTCTATTCGTTTCAGATTGTGATTGAGAAGGAGCCGGAGGGCGAAGGGTATCTCGCCTACAGCCCCACCCTGCCGGGATGCTTCAGCAATGGCAAAACCATCGAAGAAGCGAAACGAAACATTCGAGAAGCCATCGAGCAACACCTGGCCTCGCTGCTTGACCACAATCAGAAGATTGCCCAGGACGAGCGCGTGGTGCACGTGGAGGAACTCACCGTCGGAGTTCCCGAATGAGTCGCATGCCGCAGGTCACGGCGCGGGAACTCGTCCGCTTCCTCAAGGCTCAGGGCTTTCGTGAAGACCGCCAGTCCGGCAGCCACCTGACCCTGTGGCACGACGGGAAGAACGTCGCGGTGACCATTCCCGTTCATACGGGCTGCGACATCGGACGTGGCCTTGCGATCCGAATTCTCAAGGACGCAGGCTTCACCGTCGAAGACTACCTTCGGCTGCGGTGAACAATCCCTCTGTCCGACAACGCACGGCGCCACATCCGATCCACCGGGAACTTGCCTGCCGTGAGCTTGCCGAACGGCCCGCCACAGCCGCCACACAGCTCTGACTTCCATTCAGCCGCAGTTCCGTCAGCCGCGTAAGGTCAACCCGCAAGGTTTGCTTGACGCAAGCGCGGGGGACGAGTACACTGGCCTGACAGTCATGAGGAGATGAGATGGCGGGTTCGGAACGACTTCCCGATGAGCGCGGCCACTTCGGGCCGTACGGCGGCATGTTCGTGCCGGAGACGCTGATGCCGGCCCTGCAGGACCTCGAGCGCGAGTTCCTCGCCGCAAAGAAGGATGCGGGGTTCCAGGAAGAACTGAACTACTACCTGAGCGAATACGCGGGCCGGCCGACGCGGCTTTACCTCGCAGAGCGGCTGTCCGAGGAGACCGGCTCGACGGTGTATCTCAAGCGCGAGGACCTGCTGCATACCGGCGCACACAAGATCAACAACACGCTCGGCCAGGTGCTGCTGGCGCGGCGAATGGGGAAGAAGCGGGTGATCGCGGAGACCGGGGCCGGGCAGCACGGCGTGGCCACCGCAACCGCCGCCGCCGTGTTCGGCCTCGAGTGCGCCGTCTACATGGGCACCGAGGACATGGAACGCCAGGCGCTCAACGTGTTCCGCATGCGCCAGCTCGGCTCCGAAGTCCGCGAGGTCAAGTCGGGCTCGCGCACGCTGAAGGATGCGATCACGGAGGCGATGCGGGATTACGTCACGAACGTGCGGACCACGAACTATGTGCTGGGCTCGGTGCTGGGGCCGCATCCGTATCCGATGATGGTGCGGGATTTCCAGTCGGTGATCGGCCGCGAGGTCCGCGAGCAGATCATGACCAAGGAAGGGCGGCTGCCCGACCTGCTGGTCGCGTGCGTGGGCGGAGGCAGCAATTCGATGGGCCTGTTCTACGAGTTCCTCCGCGACGAGTCCGTGAAGATGCTCGGCGTCGAGGCGGGCGGCGTCGGGCGCGAGCTCGGCCAGCACGCTGCGCGGTTCATCAGCGGCAGTCTCGGCATCCTGCACGGGACGCGCACATTCCTGCTCCAGGACGACGACGGGCAGATCGCGAAGACGCATTCGGTCTCGGCGGGCCTGGATTACGCCGCGATCGGGCCCGAGCTCAGTTACTACCACGATTCGAATCGCATGGAGTTCACGTCGGTCACCGACGACGAAGCGCTGAATGCGTTCACACAGCTCAGCCGGTTGGAGGGCATCATCCCGGCGCTGGAGAGCGCGCACGCCATCGCCGAGGTGCTCAAGAGGAAGGGGCGGCTGCCCGAACTGGTGGTCATCAACCTGTCCGGCCGGGGCGACAAGGACGTTCAGGCCGTGGCCAAGCACGTCGGTGAGGACTTGCACTGAGACCATGAACCGAATCGAAAAACTCTATGCGGACGTGAAGGCGAAGCGGCGCTCCGCGGCGTTCAACGTGTATCTCTGCGCCGGCGACCCAGACCTGGACACGACGCGCGAGCTGATCCTGGCGCTCGAGCAGGCCGGAGTCGACATGATCGAGCTCGGGATGCCGTTCAGCGACCCGATCGCCGACGGGCCGGTCATCCAGGCGGCCGGGCAGCGGTCGCTCGAACGCGGCACGACACTGCCGAAGGTGCTCGCGCTCGTGGCCGAGGTGCGAAAGCGGTCGCAGATTCCCATCGCCCTGATGACCTACTACAACATCCTACACAAGTTCGGCCTGAAGAAGCTGGCCGCCGAGGCGAAGCGGGCCGGGATCGACGGCCTCATCGTGCCGGACCTGATCCCGGAAGAGGCGGGCGAACTGGTGGCCCTGGCGCGGCCGGCGGAACTGGCGACGATCTTCTTTGTCGCGCCCACGAGCACGGACGAGCGCATCGCGCTGGCCGACCGCATGTCGACCGGGTTCATCTACTGCGTCTCGCTGACGGGCATCACGGGCGCCCGTGCGGAGCTTCCGGCGGACCTGAAGCAGTACCTGGAGCGCGTGCGGGCGAGGACGACGAAGCCGATGGCCGTAGGGTTCGGCGTGTCGAAGCCGGAGCAGGTGCGGGCGCTGGGCGAGCTGGCGGACGGGGTGATCGTCGGGAGCGCGATCGTTCGAGAGATCGAGGCAGCCTCGGGGTTGCCTCGTGCGGAGCTGGTGAAGAAGGTGTCCGCCTTCGCCGCGAAGCTCCGGGGGTAGTTTCAAGTTTCAAGTTCAAAGTCTAAAGTTGAAGGAGTTCAACGCAGGAACTGGTATCGTTCCCGAAGAGCGTCAAACTTGGGACCTCAAGCCTCACACTTCAGACTTCAGACACATGGCAATCCTTTGTAAACAATGCGGACGGCAATATGATGTCACGCTGTTTCAGTTCGGCCGGTCGGTCGTGTGCGAGTGCGGTGCGAGGCTGACTCGAAGGATGGAGATCATCGTGGGCAAGCAACACCGAAGCGTTGGGGCGGAAGCCGCGGGCGTAGGGTTCCTGGTTCCGGCAGAGGCGAACAGCTTGTTTGTATACGTGATCCGGCACGGCAAGACCGTGTGGAACGAGTCGGGCCGGCTGCAGGGCCAGGCCGACGTGGAGCTGAGCGACGAGGGCCGGGCGGAGGCCCGGCTGCTGGCGGCTGCGCTGGCGGCCGTACCGTTCGACGCGGCGTACACGAGCGATCTGCGGCGGGCGGCCGAGACGGCCGAGATTATCCTCGAGGGGCGGGACGTTCCGCTGACCAGGACCGCCGCGCTGCGCGAGGAGGACTACGGGGAGTGGTCGGGCAAGACGTATGAGGAGATCGTGGAGGGCTGGCCGGAGGAGTGCAAGGCGCGGGAGCGGGACCGGGTGAACTCGCGGCCGCCGGGCGGGGAGTCGCTGGGCGAGCTCGAGGAGCGCGTGGCGGCGCAGATGGACGAGATCGCGCGGGCGCATCCGCGCGGCCGGGTCCTGGTGGTGACACACGGCGGCCCGGCGTTCGTGTTCCTGTCAAAGGTCATGGCCCCGGACGGCAAACTCAAGGGGGACTTCTCGGTCGGGAACTGCGCGATCAACGTCGCCGCGTTCACGGGGTCCGGGTGGAAGCTGGAGCGGCTGAACGACACGTGCCACCTCCGTGATGGAGTTTAAGGTTTCAAGTTCAAAGTCTAAAGTTCAGAGTCCACGGTCCGATGCTCACGGTGGGGGATCGAGGAGCTGTGAACTTTCAACTTTAAACCCCAAACTTGAAACTCTGAAATCCGGCTGGCTTGACACTCCGGGGAGGCAAGGATAGAATCAGGCGGTCGCGAAATCTGCGGTAAGAACCGAATCTGGCGCGTTACGTCGGAGGTGCGATATAACCTCTCGAAACATTGCGAAGAAGTGCGCGGCGGTTGCGGAAGAGATGAAGGCGACGGACATCGTCGTCCTTGACGTCCGCAAGCTGTGTGATTTTGCCGATTACATGGTCATCTGCACCGGGGACAGCCGGCGCCAGCTCCGAGCCATCCAGATACAGGTGTGTGACGGGTTGGCCGGCCTTGCGACAGGCCGCCCGCACATCGAGGGAGCGGAGGGTACGTCCTGGGTGCTGGTTGATTTCTACGACGTGGTCATTCACATTTTCGCCCCGGAGGCGCGGGAGTTCTATGACCTCGAACTGCTGTGGGGCGACGCGCCGAAGGTGTTGTGGAAGAAACAATCCGTGAAGCGGTGAACTGCCTTGTCCATCAGACAAGAGATTAGTCGCGTAATTCGCGAGGTGATTCAGGACACGCCGGGCGTTGAGCCGGCGCTGCTTGATGAGCTGGCGGCGGTGGATTACGGGCGGGAGGCGGCACACGGCGACCTGACGACGCCCGTGGCGATGCGGCTGGGGAAGATGCTGCGGCAGGCCCCCCGGCCGCTGGCCGAGCGCATCGCGGACGCGATCCGGAAGGCCGGGAGCGCCTGGGGGAAGCGGTCGATCGGGTGGAAATCGCAGGCCCTGGGTTCCTGAACATCCATTTCTCGAAGAGGTACTGGCTGGGCCTGATTAAGACGATCACCGCAGAAGGGCCCCGGCACGGGCGCTCCAGCGTGGGAAGGCGGCGAAAGGCTCAGCTCGAGTTCGCCTCGGCGAACCCGACCGGACCGCTGTCGGTCGCGCACGGCCGACAGGCGGCGCTCGGGGACGTGCTTGCCAGGATCATGGAATTCATCGGGTTTGACGTTACGACCGAGTACTGGGTCAACGACTGGGGGAACCAGATCAACAAGCTGGGCGAGTCGATGTACGTGCGGTACCGCCAGGCGCTGGGCGACCACCTGATGGACTTCCCCGAGGACGGATATCGCGGCGAGTACGTGATCGAGATGGGCCGGGAGCTGGCGGCGAAGGTGGAGCGGAAGTACGCGGAGATGCCGCGGGAAGCGGCGATCCAGGAACTGGGCCAGTACGGGGCCGACGCGATCCTGCAGCAGATTCTTGTGGATTTCAAGCGGTTCGGGCTGGAGCACAAGAGTCTGTTCAGCCAGCGCAAGTTCGAGTCGGAGGGCCACGTCGAGCGGCTGCTTGAACGGATGAAGCACGCGGGGCTGACGTACGAGAAAGACGGAGCGGTCTGGCTGAAGACAAAGGAGCACGGAGACTCGGAAGACCGTGTCCTGGTGAAGAGCGACGGGGCGTGGGCGTACCGCCTGTCGGACATCGCGTATCACGAGAGCAAGTTCGAGCGCGGCTTCGAGCTGATGATCAACCTGCTCGGGCCGGACCATCACGGCCACATACTGACGATGCAGGCGGCGATGAAGGCCCTCGGGCACGACGTTTCCAGGCTCAAGTTCCTGACCGTCCAGCACTGCACGATCATCCGTGCCGGGCAGAAGATCAAGATGTCGACCCGCGCTGGTGAGATGGTGACCCTCGACGAGGTGATCAACGAGGTCGGGGGCGACGTGGCGCGCTTCTTCTTCCTGACGCGGAAGACTGACAGCCACCTCGACTTTGACCTCGAACTGGCCAAGAAGCAATCGCTGGACAACCCGGTGTACTACGTTCAGTACGCGCACGCGCGCATTGCGAGCATCATGCGGAAAGCCCAGGAAACGGGCCGGATCAGCCCTGACGAACTCGTCCGAGGAGTGTACGGCAGCGGCAGCGAGGATTCCCTCGATGTGCTCGAGGAGCGGGACATCGCGCTGGCCGCGAAGCTCGGGCGGTTCGGAGCGGTGCTGGAGAAGGCCGGGCTGGAGATGGAGCCGCACCGGCTGTGCAGCTATCTGCAGGAGCTGGCCGGCGAATTTCACAACTTCTACACACAGTGCCCCGTCATCAGCGACGACGAGCGGATGACCCGCGCGCGGCTCGAACTGGTCAGCGCGGTGCGCGTGGTGCTTGGCAACGCCCTGCACCTCCTTGGCGTCCACATTCCGGAAGTGATGTGAGTCGGGCTCGAATGCGTGGGCGGTCAGGCCGGCCGTCCTGCCGAACGAAAGACGTCGAAAACTCTGGGCGGTTTGCTCATGTCGATCGAAATCAGCAAGCTAACGAAGCGCTTCGGCTCAAAAGTGGCGGTGAATGAGCTGACGCTGCACGTGCGCCGGAAAGAGCTCTACGCGTTTCTCGGGCCGAACGGGGCCGGAAAGACCACGACCCTGAAGGTGGTGACGGGGCTGCTTCGCCCGACGTCGGGCATGGTGCGGGTCGGCGGCTATGACGTGCACGCCGAAGGCGTCGAGGCCCGCCGGCTGATGAGCTACGTCCCGGACGAGCCCTTCTTGTACGAGAAGCTCTCCGGGCGGGAGTTCCTGTTCTTCGTGGGGCGGATGTACGGCATGGATCCCGCCACCTGCCGCACGAAGGTGGACGAGTTGAGCGAGCGGTTCGGAACGGGCGAGTACCTGGACGAGCTGACCGAGGGCTACTCTCATGGGATGCGGCAGCGGGTCGTCATCAGCGCCGCGATGCTGCATGACCCGAAGGTGCTGGTGATCGACGAGCCGATGGTCGGCCTGGACCCGCGGAGTTCACGGTTCGTGAAAGACGTGCTGCGTGAGCGGGTGGCAGAGGGGATGTGCGTGCTGATGTCGACACACACGCTCTCGATCGCCGAGGAAGTGGCCGACCGGGTCGGCATCCTCCACCGGGGGAAGCTCATCGCGGAAGGAACAGTTGACGAACTGAGGTCCCGTGGCCATACTAGTGGGAAGCTCGAGGACACGTTCCTGACGCTGACGGACGAGGAATTTGATGACCGTGCCCCCGCGCGGTAGAACGAGAAGGAGACGCCGCAGATGGCGAAGAAACGATCCGGCACCGGCGAGATCAGCACTCAGAAGGTCCGGAAGCTGTGGGACGGACGGTTCCGCAAGAAGACACATCCGGCCGTGGAACGGTTGACCGAGTCCATCTCGTTTGACCGGCGCCTGTACCGGCACGACATCCAGGGGAGCATCGCCCACGCCGCCATGCTGGCCAGGACGGGGGTCATCAGCGAGAGCGACAAGCGGAAAATCATCCGCGGCCTCCAGGCGGTGGAGAGAGACATCAGCGACGGGAGATTCACGTTCCGGATCGAGGACGAGGACATCCACACGGCCATCGAGGTGGCGCTGATCCGGAAGACCGGCAACGCAGGGAAGAAGCTTCATACGGGACGCAGCCGGAACGACCAGATCGCGCTTGACCTGCGCCTCTGGATGCGGGACGAGATCATTCACATCGAGGAACAGGTGTGCAAGTTCCAGCAGCAGATCCTCCGGCACGCAAGGGAAACGGTGGACGTCCCGATGGCGGCATTCACTCACCTCCAGCACGCGCAGCCGGTCCCCTTCGCACACTACCTCCTCGCGTACATTGAGATGTTCGAGCGGGACAGCGAACGGCTGCTGAGTTGCTACTCGCGGGTGAATGAGCTTCCGCTCGGAGCCGGCGCCGTGGCCGGCACCAGCATCCCGACCGACCGCGAGTTCGTCGCCCGCCTCCTCGGCTTCGACTGCCTGACCCACAACAGCATCGACGCGGTGAGCAACCGCGACTTCTGCATGGAATTCCTGGCCACGCTCAGCATCCTGAGCGTTCACCTGTCGCGGCTCGCAGAGGAGTGGACGTGGTGGGCGAGCCCGGAGTTCGGCTTCATCGAACTGGACGACGCCTTCTGCACGGGCAGCAGCATCATGCCGCAGAAGAAGAACCCCGACGCCCTCGAACTCATCCGCGCGAAGAGCGGCCGCATCTTCGGCGACCTGATGAGCATACTCACAGTGATGAAGGCCCTGCCCCTCTCCTACAACCGGGACCTCCAGGAGGACAAGGAGGCCGTGTTCGACGCGGCCGACACGATCCGCGAAAGTTTCGACGCGCTCATCCCGCTCTGCGAGCACATGAAGTTCAACACGAGGCGGATCGCGGCGACCACCCACCACGACCACATCGACGCGACCTCACTCGCCGAATACATGGTGATGAAGAAGGTCCCGTTCCGCGACGCACACCGGATCGTCGGACGCCTGGTCGCGAAATGCCTGGACGAAAAGAAAAGCCTCAGCAGCCTGTCGATCGAAGAGTTCCGGAAAGCCTGTCCGAAGGCCGACAAGGACGTCTACGACGCGCTCGGCGTGAAGAACTGCCTGCGCCGGTACCGGGGCATCGGGTGCGCCAACCCCCGCAACGTTCGCCGCGAACTCGCCCGATGGCGAAAGCTGTTCCGAGAGTAAGACTAACCAGCGCTGTTCAGCCGCGGAGATCAAGTCATGCAGTCCAGAGTCCATGTGGACACGGCCCGGGATGCCGTGGCGTTCGACCGGATGATCTTCGGCCAGTTCCTCGAGCACTTTCACCGGCAGGTGTACGGCGGGGTGTTCGAGCCGGGCTCGCCGCTCTCGGACGAGCGCGGGTTCCGCCGTGACGTGATCGCCGCGCTCCGGGAGCTTCGCGTGCCGATCGTGCGGTGGCCGGGCGGGTGCTTTGTCAGCGCCTACCACTGGAAGGACGGCGTCGGCCGGAACCGGCCCGCAGTGTTTGACAAGGCCTGGAGCGTGGAGGAACCGAACACGTTCGGGACGGACGAGTTCGTCGCGTGGTGCCGGGCGATTGGGGCAGAGCCGTACATCTGCACGAACGCGGGCACGGGAACGCCGGAGGAGATGAGCGACTGGGTGGAGTACTGCAATGGGAGTGTGGGCAAGTGGGCGCGGCTGCGGGCGGAGAACGGGTTCGCCGAGCCGCACAACGTGAAGTTCTGGAGCGTGGGGAACGAGAACTGGGGCGGATGGGAGATTGGCGCGAAGAAGGCGGCGGAGTGGGCGGCGTTCGTGACGGAGTCGGCGAAGATGATGCGGCGCGCGGATTCGTCGATCCAGCTTTCGGCGGCCGCGCTGGCAGACGCCGATTGGACGCTGCCGCTGTTGCGCGAGGCGAAGGGCCTGCTCAACTTCGTCTCGATTCATTACTACTGGGACAGCCTGTGGGCCGAGAACAAGCCGTCGGACTATCCGACGTGCATGACGCGCACCGGCCAGCCGCACGACATGATTGCACAGACGGAGGCGATCCTGAAGGTGGCCGGGGCGAACTGGATACGGATTGCGTTCGACGAATGGAACCTTCGCGGCTGGCACCATCCGCCGCTCGGCAACGCGGCGTTCGGTGACATAGCGGCGCGCGACAATAACGACATCAACTCGACGTACACGATGGCGGACGCGGTCTTCTCGGCGAGCTTCCTGAACACGTGCCTGCGGCACGCGAAGTCGGTGAAGATGGCGTGCATGGCGCCGGTCGTCAACACGCGCGGGCCGCTCTATGTGCATCCGAAGGGGATCGTGAAGCGGACGACGTTCCACGTGCTGAAAATGTACTCGGAACTGCTCGCCCCGAACGTGATCGACTGCTGGTGCGGGAGCGACGCGTTCAAGCACAATGACCAGGCGGTGCCGGTCGTGGACGCGGTCGCCACCGCCGACGACAGCCGGAAGAACCTCGTGCTCGCGCTCATCAACCGGCATCCGTCGGACGAGGTGACGTGCGAGGTCGAAGTTGACGGGGCGGGTCTGAACGGGATCTTCCCGGCCGAGGTTCTTGCGGGCGACAGCACGGACGCGTACAACGACGTCG
>CAYXNI010000043.1:0-11760 GCA_964466285.1 uncultured Planctomycetota bacterium
CTAAGGCCATCGGCCCGGCGCCCACGCCGCCCCAGTTGCATTCGTCGCACCCGATATCGAAGTACGGCGTGGTCTTGAAGATGCTGCACAGCTCGCCGATGACGGTGTCCAGTCCCTGGTACAGCTCTTCGCTGGCCATGTCCATGCAGCCGGGGCCGTCGAACAGGTCCCGGTAGCACCGGGCCATGGCGCCGTGATGACCGGGCGTCTCGATTTCAGGCACGATGCCGACGCCCCGCGCTGCCGCAAATGCCTCCAGGTCTTCCATCTCCTCCCACGTCCAGCGCTTCACAGCAAACCCGTCCATGCAATCCTGGTTCTGCGTTCCGAGCCTGGGGAATGCTTTAGAAGGGAAGGCGTACCCCTGGTCGTCGCCACCGTGGACCTGCACGTACCGGACCTTGAACATGCGGGCGCACTCGACGGCCATTTTCAGAGAATCGGCGGGAATCCACTGGCGGCCGCAGTCGATCATGGTCGAGGTGAAGTCGGCGAACGGCCAGTCCTTGACCTTCATCTGCGGGATGAAGTACTTCCCCGGCTTCCCGCCGACGCTCTGTATGAGGGTGGCCGTGCCTTCACAGACGGCCCGAAAGTCCCATCCTTCGACCACGGCCCTGTCCGTCACGGAGATCGTGTGCGCCATGTCCCGCGTGCGAACAATCTCCATGTTCTGCGCGGCGAGGATGTCCTGGTCTGCACGGATCGCCGGGTTGATCTTCAAGATGATGTCGCCTGCCTGTCCCGCTCCCTTCGCAATCTCAAGCTTCATGTCGGTTAGCAGCCAGATCTCCTGTGCCACGACAGGGGCATGTGTGTCGAGACGGGGATCCGTCACCACGATGCGCGACCCGGCCGTCAGAGGCATGGTTCCCGTACCCATCGTGATGGATTTCGGTGTGGGGAGTATGGCCGGTTTCGGCACATCGGCTGCCGTGGCCGCAAGACAGACCAGTCCCAACGCCAGACCCGGCACGATCATCAGTCCTCTCAGCAACGTTCTCATTGTCACCTCCGTCATTAAGCCCAGATGGAATGGATGGGGATCATTCGGCCTTGGCACGCGGCTTCTGCGGCTTTCCGTTATCGTAGATGGATCTCGACACATATCCGACCTGCCGGCCGTTGCGGAACAATGCAGCATTGACCGCGGTCGTTTCGTCAACCTTGAACGGGGCTGAATAGACTGTCGATGCCGGCGTCGGCTCCGAGCCGTCAAGCGTATAACGGATCTCGCCACCGCCCACACCCTTGGCCAGCGACAGCTTGATCTCCACCGGCCCGCCACAGTACATTCGGCCCAGGACCGGCCATCCGCGATACGCGATCGGCCCGCCCTCGATCTTGACCGGGAGCACGAGCTGGTCGAGCAGCGCCCGCGTGTTGGCCAGCCGCTGCTTGTATTCGCCTTCGTCCATCTTGCGAGTTGGCTCCCATGTGCGTTCCATGCGTTCACACAGGCTGCGGATGTACCCCTCGGTCGAGGAACCGTTCACGTCGCCGCCGAGATGGTCGCCCACGAGGGCGCTGGGGCTCATCTGCCACATCGTCTGCGCCGCGCCGAGAACCCGGTTGGCCGCTGGATTCAGGCGGCATCCGTTGGAGATGTAGATATTCCACTCCGGCAGCGGCGCACCCAGGTCCCAGGGAACGGTGATCGTCGTGAAGCCCTGCTTCTGCAGCGCATCGGTGGTTGGGTAGGGAATCCAGCACATGAGGATGATTTCATCTTTCGCCGGGGCAGGCAACGTCCAGGGTCGGCCTTCCGCACCGGATGCGCCGCCTTCCCACATCAGCGACATCTTCCCGTGCTTGCGGACAATCGCGTTCATGAGCATGAAATGCTGCGCCATGACATCGTTCAGGCTCTTCATTCCCTTCTGCTTGATGTAGTCCTTCGTCTTCTGCTGCTCGTCGATCTCGAACAAGTACATTTCGTCGCCGCCGATGTGGAAGTACGGGGAGCTCTTGAACACATCGCACATCTCTCCCACCAGTGTGTCGAGAGACTTGTACATTTCGTCGCTGACGATGTTCATGATCTTGGGCCCGGCGAACACTTCCGGCATGGCCCTGCACATCGCCTCGCTATGGCACGGGGTCGCCAGTTCTGGCACGAGCGTTACGCCGCGCGCGTCCGCAAAGGCCACCAGGTCGCGCAGTTCCTTAAGGTCATACACTTTCGGAACAACTCCGTCGTGCATGGCCGTGTTCTTCGAGCCGAGTTTCGGAAATGCTGCGGAGGGAAACGTGAAGCCTTCGTTGTCGGTCAGGTGCAACTGGCAGTACCGGATCTTCCAGAGCCTGCAGGCTTCGATCACTGCTTTCAGGGAATCGATCGGAATGCGCTGCCGCGCCACATCCACCACGACGCCGGTGTAATCCGCGTGCGGCCAGTCCTTGACCGTCATCTGGGGCAGGAAATGCTTCCCGTCTTTCTCCGCGATGGCCTGGAGAATGGTCGCGGTGCCTTCGCACACCGCGCGATAGTCCCACCCTTCCACGACCGCCATGTCGCCGATCTTGATCGTGTGGGCAAAATCGCGCGTGCGGGCGATCTTCCCGGGCAAACCGATGGTCCCAATCCCCGTGTACTGCACGGCGAGGATGTCCTCATCCGCGCGAATCTGGGGATTGATCTTCAACACGATGTCGCCCGGTCGCCCTTCGCCGTTCGCCGTCTCGAGTTCGAGGCCGGTGATCAGCCGGATCTCGTCCGCGAGGATGGACGCGAGCGGTTTCAGGCTGGCATCAGCGGCCACGATGCGGGACTTGGCCGTCAGAGGCATGGTCCCTTTCTCGGCGGTCACGGATTTCGGCGTGGGGACGAGCTTCGGCGCCTCCACCGCCTCCGCGGCCATGCCTGCGCGGACAAAGCCGAGCGCCAGGCCAAGCGCAAGGGCCGTCCACAACTTGAACGACATTCTCTTCGCCACGCCATGCCTTGAACCTTGTTCGCGTGTGTACACGGTCATAGACATTTTCTCCTTTTGCCAAGAGAACCGGGGCCGAAGGCCCCGATTCGCGAACGGGATACCTAGCATCCTTATAGCATGGAGGAGATTGCGGCACAAGAGATTTCCCAGGAAGTTCTCTGGAAGCAAATGTAAAATATTGTGGCGGATTGGCCTTACTCGCACGTGCTGAATGCATAGTCTTTCCCGGCGCGACGCAGGCGCCGGACATTTCCGGGCGGTACGGCGGAGGCCGCCAGGCCCGTTCCGATGACTTGGCGGTCTGGAGGCGGACGCAATTTTCAGTGGATTTCTTTTCTGAGTGCAAGTAAGATACGTGCGTCATGTCGCTCTGGATTTGGCGCGATATTGGCGTGAAGGTGCCCGACATTTGAATATGCTAAGGTTTTTGGAAGCTGCATGAGCAAGGAATGGCCCGAGACCGGTCTCGATGACTGGCTCCGTCACCGGATGATGAAACCGAAGGAAAGCCCGGACGCGTCCACATCCTGGAGGGCCATGCTCCGGGCCTGCGCGGTCCCGAACACAGCGGCCAACGTCAAGGGGCAGGAGCCTCCGAGATGAAACCCATCGTCATCGCGGAGCAGCCCCGGCTCAGCTTCTCGCGCACCGTCCGGATCACGCTCGACGGGATCCGCTACCGGCTGTTCCGCGCCTCGGTGACGGTCGCCGTGATTGCGATGGCCGTCGCCTTCCTGATGAACATCCTCAGCGAAAGCCTGCTGAAGCGGACCGTCGCGCGGAGCGCGCCCGAGCGCCTCGCCCGCATGCGGATGGCCTACGAGTGGATGGCGCGCCTGACCCGGCCCGGCGAGCCCGCGGACATTGTCTCCGAACTCGCCAGGAGCCAGCCCGGCGAGCCCGCCTGGCGCGAGGCCTCGGTCATGGGGAAGCTCAGCGAGGGCGAAATCCGCGAACTTCAGGCGGACATCGCCGAGGCTGCCATCTACCTCGACTTCTTCAACGGCCTCGACTACGCGCGGCGCCGCGACCTCGTTCACGCGGCCTCCGGAGTCGGGATATTCGACTTTCTCGCGACCGGGCCGGGATGGGCCCAGTTCGCGAACGCTCTGGACAACATGCGGTCCGTCCAATTCCCCGCGCCGCTCCAACAGCTGCAAGAGTTCCTCTCCCGCTGGCCGCTGCTCCGCGCGCAGATCGAGCGCATCCTGGCGGGACGCAAAGCCGCCTGCGACGAGGTTCAGAAGGCGCGCGGGGAGAGGCCGATCCTCGAAGTTCTCGCCGACACCCGGGGGACGTTCGCCGACGCCGTTCGCAGGGCCGGGTTCGCCTTGGATCCCCAACGCACGGCCCCTGAGGTCGCCGTCCAGGCCCAGCGTATCCTCGACACACGCAGGCTCGAGAAGAGCATTGGGCTGAAGGCTCCGCGCCAGATGATCGCCCAGGAAACCGACATCCAGCCCGGCTACGTGACATTGCCCATGATGTGGGACCTGCTCCGTGACCGCGACGACGCGGCGGCGTACATCCAGAAGATGAAGGAGAGCGGCGCTGACATCACCGGGCTCGCTCCCGACGAGCTCGTCCGGCTCGCCAGGGACCGCCAGACCGAAGTGGCGCTCGTCCAGGCCGAGCGGCTCACCGCCGACGTCGGCACCGGCTGGCTCGGCTTGGGGCCGCGCATGGGCTGGTTGTTGCTCGTGTCGATGCTCGTTTGCGTCATCGGAATCTCCAACGCCATGCTCATGAGCGTGACCGAGCGGTTCCGCGAGATCGCGACGCTCAAGTGCCTGGGAGCGCTCGACGGGTTCATCATGATCATGTTCGTGCTCGAGGCGTGCGTCCTCGGCGTGGTGGGCGGCCTGTTCGGCTCGATCCTCGGCAGCGTGATCGGGCTCGGGCGAATGTTCGTCCTCTTCGGAAGCGTTTTTCTCCGGTCCGTGCCCGCGGCGGACCTGGTGTTGGGCATCGTGCTGGCCGTGGTGCTGGGCGTGGTGCTGGCGGCGGTCGCCGCCATCTATCCCGCGCTAAAAGCCGCACGCCTCGCGCCGATGGAAGCCATGCGCGTGGAATAGCGAACGGAGCAAGACTCGTGACCGACACGACGAAAACCCCGGGCGCCGGAAAACTACGCGTCATCGTCCGGGCCGCCAGCCTCAAGAAGATGGGCGTCAGGAAAGGCGCCGGCATCGGTTCGATCGGGAGTGGAACGACATGAGCGCCAAGGCCGTGCTCCTGGCCGTACTCCTCAGCGCATCCGCCGCGCAGGCCGCCGATGCTCCGCGGCCCGCCGAGGCATCCGGCCCCGCCTCCGGCTCGTTCGCGAACGACTGCGCGAAACTCGCCGCGGCGCCCCACCGGCTCACCGGCACCCCCGAGGCGGCGGCCGCCGCCGACTACGTCCAGAAGCGCCTCCAGGAAATCGGCGCCGATGCCATCGTAGTCCAGCCGTTCCGGACCGTCCAGACGCGCCTGGTCGTCTGCAAGCTCGAGTTGCCTGGCGGCAAGACGCTCCCGCTCCTCCCGATGCGGGCAAACGGGATCATCCCGCCCGTCACGCCCGAGGCCGTCACCGGGCGGCTCGTTCACATCGGCGCCGGCACCATCATGGACGACCTCTCCGGCCAGGATCTCCGCGGGGCGATTGCCGTGCTCGACTACAACACCGACTACGCCTGGATGCGGGCGTTCCGGCTCGGCGCGAAAGCCGTCATCTTCGTTGCGAACGGCACGGCCGAAGCGTGGCACGCGCACACGGTCGACGCCAACGCCAATCTGCTCCGGTTCTACTACGAAGGCAAACGCGAGGACCTCCCGGCGGGGGCCCAGGCCGTCCTGCACAGCGAGATCGTCTGGGACGACGTGACCGGGCGCAACATCATCGCCCTGTTCCGCGGCAGGAGCGAGACGCCGGGAGCCGTCTTCAGCCTCGAAAAGGAAGAGGTCATTATTCTTGCCGCGAACCTCGACAGCTACGGCGAAGTGCCCGAACGCTCGCCTGGCGCCCGGGGTGCCGCCAACTGCGCCGCACTTCTCAAGATCGCCGAATACCTGAAGCAGCACCCCGCGCGCCGGCACGTCCTCATCGCCTTCTTTGACGCACACGCCCGGGGCCAGGCCGGCAGCCTCGCCTTCTACCGCGCCCTCGAAGACACCATCAGCACGGCCAAGGTCGAGACTCGGGTGGCCACCATTGAGGCGGAACGCTCCTTCCTGGCCGGGACGGAGGCCCTCTTAGGCCTACCTGACCCGCTGACCACGGAAGGCCGGGACGATCCCGCAGCCGTGCGCCGCCAGTTGCTGGACCGGCTTCGGGAGCAGGCCGCCGCCCACGCGTTCGCGACGAACGGTTCCATGTACGACATTCGCAGCGAGATCAAGGTCCTCCGTGGAGGGGCGAAGGGCCCGAAGGAAAAGCTCGCCGCCGAAACGCGCGAGGCCGAGCTTCAAGAAGAGCTAAAAGTGAAGTGGGAGCCGGAATCCAACGGTTGGAGCGACCTGCGGCGCGCCCTCGGCCGCGACCGCACCGAACATCTCCCACCGGAGGTCCAGAAGCGCCTCAACACGCTCCTGGGAGAGGTCCGCGAGTCCGTCGAGAACCGCCTCCGGGAACTTCAGGCCGACCGCATCGTGCTCGACGGCGACACCGCGGTCAAAAAGCTGGTCGGGGACTACTGGATCTCTCTCCACGCTTCACTCCTGCTTGGCGACGCCACCCCCGCCTGGGGACTCCTCATCGGCGGCTCATCCGACATGCGGTCCAGCGGCGATAACCCACGCGTGTACGGAAAGGTTCAGACCTCCTTCCTGCGAGCCCTCCAGTCCCTGCCAGAGCAGGGCACCGCTCCCAATCACTTCATCGCGGAGTCGGCGGACCAGACCTTCTCGCAGACGCAGATTCTGACCGGTGCGCCGGCCCTGATCCACAGCGGCGAAATCGCCGGACTCTTCGGCATCTACAACCTCGTCCTCGGCACCGTGCAGGAACCGCAGGCACGCGAGGGCACGCCCGACGACACACTTCCCAACCTTGACCTCCATCGCATCGAGGTTCAGGCCGATGAAATCGCGCGGCTCGTCGCGGCGGTCGCCGACGAGGAAGGACTCTCGCTGCGCCGCAACGTCGTGGGCAACAAGGAATACTTGCTCGCCGGCTTTGAGAACGAGAAGCCGGCCGGTGCGCATGTCATGGGCATTTTGCCCGGCAGCTCGCTCCCTGACGCTCCCATGCCCGATGCGATCATCCAGGTCCGCGCCCTGCCCGCCGGGTCCCTCGCCTTTAATCCGCGCAAGCCCTATGCGGTCGACAACTTCCAGATCATCCGCACCAATCAGAGCGGCATCTATTGGCTCGGCCCGGCGTTGGGCGGCAGCGCCTTTGCGGCCCTGTTTGACAAGTGCGGTCGGGTCACGTCCGCGTCCGACCAGGGCGCATCCGCGTCGCTTCGCAGCCGCATCAACGTTTTCCCCTGTCGCTCCGGCGTGATCATCCTGCCGCCCCAACGCAAGGCGATGAAGACGGGGGGCACCGCCGTCCGCATCCTTTCCGGCCGCGCGAACGCCGCTCTCGACGAGAAGAAGTTCTCTTCCGAGACAGCGGACGGCATCGTCTGCTGGTACGCCGACAAACGCGAAAAGACCGTCAAGGTCTTTGGACTGGAGGAGATGGTCGGCCTGAACAGCGAATCGGCGCCCGAAGCGCCCGGGCTGGACAAAGCGACGGCCGCGCTGGGCCAAGGCTTCTCGATGGAGACCGCGTGGAACCCCGCCAACGTCGGGCGGCCCCCCTCGGCACGGCAGGCGGCCGGGGACCTGTGGCGCCTCAACGACGCGCGCCTCGACATCCTCCGCCAGAAGGACATCCGCGACGCCTCCCTCGCGGAATTGCACGGCCGCTCGCAAGACCTCCAGACCGCGGCGGCCGGCGCCGACGCGTCGCCGCTCGAAAGCGAAGCCCTGTTCGTCAGTTCGTTCTGGGCGTCTGCACCCGTCTACCGCAGGACCCTCGTGATGCTCGACGACCTGGTCCTCGCCGTGCTCATCCTGCTCGGGCTGTCCGTTCCTTTCGCCTTTGCCATGGAGCGCGTCCTCATCGGCTCGCCGATCATCTACCGTCAGATCGGCTGGTTTGGCGTCTTCTTCACGCTCACGTTCCTTATTCTCTACGTCACTCACCCGGCGTTCGCAATCGCCAACACGCCCATCATCATCTTCCTCGGGTTCGCCGTCGTTGTCATGTCCGTGATGGTCATCTTCATCATGATGCGGAAGTTCCAGGTCGAGCTGAAACGGCTCCAGGGGATGACCACGACGGTCCACGCGACGGACGTTTCCCGGGTCAGCACATTTGTGGCGGCCGTGCAGATGGGGATCTCGACGATGCGCCGCCGCCCGCTTCGCACGGCTCTGGCCGCCGTCACGATCATCCTCCTCACGTTCACCATCCTCTGCTTCGCGTCGTTCGGGACGCAGACGGGCATCATCCGCCTGTTCATACAGCCCAGCCCCGCCTACAATGGAGTTTGGGTTCACGATGTGGACTGGGCGCCGCTCACGAACGACATGCTTGACGTCATCCGCGGGCGCTGGGGCAGACAGGCCCAGGTCGGGCGCCGGCTTTGGCTGTGCCCCCAGAGTGAAACGGACCCCGGCGTGCTCATCACTCGTGAGGACGGATCGAAGCCCGCGGTCGTCCGCGGCGTACTGGGGCTCGATCGCGTCGAACTGAAGCTCCGCCCCGACCTCGCCGAGGTCCTCGGCACTGACCTTGCCCGGACCATCCTCATCACACGGTCTGTCGCCGCGAAGCTCGGGGTCAAACAGGGAGACACCGTCCTTCTGAAGGGCGTACGCCTGCGGGTCGCGGCCGCGTCGGGCGGTCTCGATCCTGTTCGGATTCTCGGCGCCAAGGACATGACAGGCGACAGCATCCTGCCCGTTGATTTCACCGAGGCCATCTCCGGGCAGGGCCAGCAGCAATCGCAGCAAGCGAAGGCGCCGCAGGGCGAGTCGCTCCTCGTCCAGCGAAACTGGGCTCGACAGTCCCCGGACGTCGTGGCCATCGTCTCCGCCGACACCGCCGTGCAGCTCGGCGCGGCCCTGCATGGCATCATGCTCTACACTCCGGATACCGCTTCCGCGACCGGCATCGCCGAGGACCTGGTGCGCATCCTGCCGTTCCCCATCGAGGCCACGGGCGTGAGCGGCGTCCAGCGCCACGTGCTCGGCACGATCCTCGCCGCGAGCGGGTTCCAGGACCTCTTCTTCCCGATCCTGCTCGGCGGGCTCGTCATCTTCGGTACGATGCTGGGCTCCGTCGCCGACCGCGAGAAGGAAATCTACACGTTCAGCGCGCTCGGCCTCGCGCCCAAGCACGTCGCCACCCTCTTCTTCGCCGAGTCCATGGTATACTCTCTCGTCGGCGGCATGGGCGGGTACCTGCTCGCGCAGGCCACGATGAAAATCCTGACGTTCCTCTCGCAGTACGGCTGGGTCCGCGTGCCGGAAATGAACATGTCCTCGACCAACACCATCGTGACCATTCTGATCGTGATGGCGACCGTGCTCGTCTCGGCGATCTACCCGGCGATCAAGGCATCGAAGTCCGCCAACCCCGGCTTGATGCGCACCTGGCGTCCGCCCGAACCCAAGAACGACGTGCTCGACCTCGTCTTCCCGTTCACCGTCTCCGAGTACGACATCACGGGCGTGGTGAGCTTCCTGAAGGAGCATTTCGACAACCACGGTGACAG
This sequence comes from uncultured Planctomycetota bacterium, assembly GCA_964466285.1. Lineage (GTDB taxonomy): Bacteria > Planctomycetota > PUPC01 > PUPC01 > PUPC01 > CAYXNI01. Next base: position 9,689 of record CAYXNI010000043.1, read on the forward strand.
CGGGCTCGGCCGCTTCATGGCCCGTGACACCACGCTGAACAAGACCAAAACCAGCTCGCTGGAGCTAAGAGCGAGCCTTGCCCTTGCGCCGTACGACCTTGGCGTGAGCCAGAGCTTTTCGCTGCGCAGCGCACCTAGCGAGATTCCCGGGATCGACGAGGTCCACGTGCGCATCGAGCGTAAGTCCGGCCAACCCAAGGACTGGCGGCGGCTCAACAAGGCGTTCCTGGACGGACTCCGCAAGCAGTTCCTCATCTGGCGCTCGATTCCGCACGAGACCATGGAGATTTACCGAAGGCGGACGCTGGAAACCATGGCCGGCGGCGAACAACGCACCGCGTGAGAGGATAGACGAACATGGCGGAACGGATCGACAAGGAACTCGAAGAATTCAGGCGGATGATGGAAGTTCCGTCGCGGTTCGACGAGGGCTTCCGGTGGTCGTCGCTCTTTGGGGCATTGTTCATCGCGCTCCTGATGGTGCCCGGCGGTATTTACATGGGCCTGCTCGCCGGGGGAGGGCTCGGCCCCGCGTCCCAATGGGTCACCGTCATCCTGTTCCTCGAAGTCGCCCGCCGCGCCCACCGCCACCTCAGCCAGCCGGAAATCTTCGTCCTCTTTTTCATGTCCGCTTCGGCGATGGCCTTGCCGTTCGGCGGGCTCCTCTGGAGCCAGTTCTTCGTCAACAGCGATGCGGCGGCCGCCGCCGGCATCACCGAGCAAATCCCCCGGTGGTTCGCGCCGCCGCCGGAATCCCAGTCCTACGCGGACCGGTCCTTCTTTCACCCCGACTGGTTTCCTGCCATCGGCATGGTCATCTTCGGGACGTTCTTCGGTGAACTCGCGAACATGGTCCTGGGCTACGGACTCTTCCGCGTCACCAGCGACTTCGAGAAACTCCCGTTCCCGATGGCCCCCATCGGCGCGCAGGGCATTGTGGCGATGGCCGAGGACATCGAGGCCAAGAGCGAGAAGGACGGCGAGAAGTCCTGGCGCTGGCAGGCCTTCTCCATCGGCGGGGCGTTGGGTCTCGCCTTCAACAGTATCTACCTGTTCCTGCCCACCATCAGCGGTGCGCTGACGGGATCGACCGTTCAAATCCTCCCGCTCCCCTTTTCCGATTTCACGGCCATCACTGGACGATACCTGCCCGCCGTTGCCACCGGGCTGGTGTGGGACCTCGGCGGCCTCATCGTAGGAATGGTCATGCCCTTCTTCAGCATGGTGGGCAGCCTCATCGCGCTCATTATGACGATGATCGTCAATCCCATCCTCTACCACCGCGGCATACTCCACAACTGGAAATTCGGCGACTCGACGGTTGAAACCGGGTACAACAACAGCATTGACTTCTACTTCAGCTTCGGGATTGGCGTGGCCCTGGCCATTGCGATCGTTGGGTTCTATCAGGTCTTCAAGAGCGTTCGAAGGGCCCGGCGGAAAGCACGCGAAGCAGGCGCCCGGAGGCCCACCTTCCTGCCGGCGGGCCGGGGCGACTTCCGGACCTGGATCGTCGTTGTCTGCTACTTTCTCGTCACCGTGACCTACATCGGCGTCTCGATCTTTCTGCTCTGCTGGCACCACGGCGGTTGGACGTCTCAGATCACGAACGTCTTGTGGGTCCTGTTGCTGCTCGGGTTCGTCTACACCCCGATCATCAGCTACGTAACGGCCCGGCTTGAAGGCATGGTGGGCCAGGCGGTCGAAATCCCGATGATCCGCGAAGCCAGTCTCATCCTCTCCGGCTATCGCGGCGTGGCCATCTGGTTCCTCCCCATCCCGCTGGCCAACTACGGAGGCATGACCGTTTTCTACCGCCAGTGCGAGCTCACCGGCACCCGGTTCTCCGGCATCTGGAAAACCAAGCTCATTCTCTTCCCCATCATTCTTATCAGCTCCATTTTCTTCATGAACTTCATCTGGAGCCTTGATACCGTTCCGTCGTCGGCGTATCCGATGGCGCAGATGACGTGGGAGCTCAACGCCCGCACCCAGTGCATCACCTTCAGCGCCACGACGGGCCAGTACTCCGTTTTCGAAGAGGCTTGGAATTGGGTCTACATGGCCGTCGG
>CAYXNI010000044.1:0-11601 GCA_964466285.1 uncultured Planctomycetota bacterium
CCCGTAGGGTCCGAAAACTCGCCCGCCTGCAACCTTTCGCCCGTCAAGCGACTATGCTATTCTCTCGCTCCCCCACATGCAACAGTTTTCAGGGTTGAGAATATGCGAGAGCATGCCGCTCAAACCTTCAACTGGGCCGCCCTGCCGTTAATCGCGACCGTGGCAAGACTGCTCTGCCGAGAACTGACGCTTCAGAACTAGCACCTCCGGCTGGAAAATAAGGTCCTGAAGTCCAGCCCCAAGGACCGCATCCGGGTCGACAACGTTGAATGTATTCACTCGTTCTCATTTCATGAAGCCCAACGCAAAAGCTCAACGGCCGCCGCTGACGAGCAGGGTTAAGCGCAAAGGGCGCGGTCGAATGGCCGCCCCGCACCGAGCGCAGAAGCGTAGCGGCGGTTCGCTCGACCGATTTTGTTAGGCGTTTCGTTCATTGGCGCCAGACCGTGGTGCGCAATGGAACAGAGCGGCGAAACTGGCTGCGGCTAGACTGATGACAGCAGGTCTCCACGGTCGTATGGTCGGGAATAAGACAATGGGCGACTCTGGTTGCAAACGAAGCACCTCGATGACGGCGAACACGAGGAGGCCGAAGGGCAGAAGGAACACGAGACGTGGGCGACGGAAGAGAAACCAAGCGAGCGCGAGAGCGGCGAGCAAGGAAACGGCATAGGACGCAAGAAGAGCGCCGCTGAACGAAACATCGTTGGAAGCATTGATGGAGCCGGCCCCGCCGGAATACGCCTGCGCCCAGCGAAACAGAGAGACGGCGCGAGCTATGAGAAAAGCCCAGAGCGCTGCGAACAGAATTGCGGATCCGATTCCGATGGCTTTAGTCCAGTTCATGATGTACTCCCAGTCTAACGACGGGCGTAAGCCGCGCCAAAGGCCCACGGCCTTTGGCGTCGTGCTTGACGCCATGGTTGGGCATCCCCCTTTACCGTGAGCGGAGGAAGTAAAACAGTACCACGAATCTGGCGACAAAGACAGCATATGCAGGTAGCACCCAGAGTGACCACCACGGATTAATGCCCTTCGCATTCAACTGGAAAAACATGTGGTACTCGCCCTTGTAGTAGACGAGACGGTTCGGATCGTTCGTCCAGTTCACCTTGGGCGTGAACTGAAACTGCGGCCGGTGCAGTTCGTGATACAACTCATTCGTCTTTGTAGCGTTCATGTGCGTCTCCATTGTCGGTTAATTTGGACCCTGTGACTGTAAGGGGGTATGAACGCTGTCAATGTGGCTCTAGGCAGGTACGCCGCGCGCCGCCGTTTGACCAACCCTGGCGAGGCGCAGTGTTTTGTCGCCGACCCTCAGTTCGACCGGACGGGTCCCCGCCTTCTCCATCGTCACGGTCGTCGTCCGGCGCGTCACTGTGACGCGGAGGATGGCGCCTTTGTACTGGAGCCGGAAGCGCAGAGCCTTCCATGCCGGAGGCAGGTGCGGGTCGAGATGCAGGCGGTTGCCATGCTGCCACAGGCCCGCGAAGCCCTGGATCACGGCCTGCCATGTGCCGCCGAGGTTTGCAAAGTGAAGGCCGCAGATGGTGTTGAGCTGGATGTCGGCGAGGTCGAGATAGGCACAGTCACGGAAATAGCGATAGGCCTGCTTCAGCATGCCCAGCCGCGCGGCCATGACGGCGTGCGGCGCATAGCTCAGCGAGCTGTCATGGACCGTCTTCGGTTCGTAGAAGCCATAGGCCACACGCTTTTGCCCGGCCGTGAACTTCCACGGTAACAGGTTCATGAGCGTCACGACATCCGACTGCTTGGTGATCTGGTAGCAGGCCATGGCTTCGTAGGGCAGAGTGCTGTCGATGACGCGCCGCGAGTCGGGCTTGCCGCGTTTCATGTCGAAGGGCACGCGATGCAGGTACATGTCGTCCTCGGCGTACAGATCGCGTGCCTTGTCGTAGCTGATCACCAGTCCGCGCGCACACTCTTTCCATGTGTCGAGTTCCTTTGCGGCGAGCTTCAACCGGGCCGCCAGTTTCCGCCAGACCGCCGGATGGGCGCTCCTGAGGAAATCGACAGCTTCCAGGGCGTAGCGGATATTTTCCTGCGCCATCATGTTGGTGTAACAGTTGTTGTTGACGATGACGTCGTACTCGTTGGGCCCGCGGACCGCCAGGATGCTGTAGGTCTTCCGGATCGGGTCGTAGTGCGCCCGGCTCTTCCAGAAACGCGCCGTTTCGATCAGGATTTCCGCACCGTACTTGACGAGGAAGTCGTCGTCACCCGCGGCTTCCCAGTACTGGCGCAGCGCATAGGCGATGTCGGCGACAATGTGGATGGCGTAGTATGCGCCAACCCCCATCTCGGTTTCCTCGACGCCGTCGTCACCGGATTTCCAGGCGTACATGGCGCCGTCGAACCAGAGATCCTTGGCGTGGCGGCGCGCCTCGGGCAGGGTGCGGTGGCGGAATCGCAGCATGGAGCGCGTAGCCTTTGGGTTGGTGAACGTGAAGAAGGGAAGCTTGAAGATCTCATTGTCCCAGAAGATGGACCCTTCATGCATCTCGCCGCTCAGACCGCGGGCGCCCAGGCTTACGCGGGAGTCGTGTTCCGGGCATGCCTGCATCAACTGGAAGAGATTGAACCGCACCGCCTGCTGGTCATCCTCGGCCCCTTCAATCTCGATGTCCGCCGCCTCCCACTTCTTAGCCCAGGCCCTCTTATGCGTAGCGAGGAGCCGGTCGTAGTCGCGGGCCCGCGCCATGCTCTTGCGGAGCAAGGCCATCGCATTGCCGTCACGGGAGGTGAAGAAATGAACGATTTTCGTCAGTTGCACCGGGGCATCAATCTTCCCGGTGAAGGCGAACCGCTCCGCCATCAGGCCCGGCGCAGGGGTCGGACGGCCGGCGATCCGCCCCGCGGGCCCCTCCGCGATGACCTGCTGGCCTTCGGCGATGCGCACTCCGTCCGGCAGGGTTTCGACCTGGGTCTCCATGACGTTGCCGCGGATCTGAAGCGTCTTGAGATGACGGCGGCCGGGCTGAATCGGCAGGGGAATGGTGGTGACCATGTTGTGCTGGGTGACGTTCGCATTGATGCCGCTGACGATCTCAATCCGCCGGGCGCCGTTGAGCGGCGTGACCCGGATGCGCTGGCCTGCCAGGTGCAGGTCCGCCGCACTGATGAATCGCTCAAAGCTGAAGCGCACTTTAATGCCCCTGGCGCTTCGCCAGACGAAGGACCGGGTCATCGTGCCGTAACGCATGTTCAACGCGCGAGTGTACTCGCTCATCCGGCCGGGCCGCGCCAAGACCTGTTCGCCATCCACCCGGATCGAGATCCACAGAAAGTTGGGGGTGTTGACCAATTCGCGGTGCATGCCTTTCCATGCTTTGAGCGCACCCGCGCCGAAGACTCCGGCCATGTAGATGCCGCCCAACGCTTCGACATCCTCCTGCTCTTCCTCGAAGAACCCGCGACAACCAAGGTATCCGTTGCCGAGGGTGAAAAGGGCATCCATCCCGCGCCGCCGGGCGGACTGGAAAGGGGTTTCGACGATGGTCCACGGGTTAAGCATGTTCATCCTCCGGCCCTGTGTCTCAGTTCAATGTGCCATCCACGAGATGTTTCGCACACACCACGTGTTATTTCCACAGGCATGCCAGTTCCGATCCCAGCCGCCGCGAGCGGAGTCTTGCTATTTGCCTGCCTCAAACGCGGGCATGTCCTCAGAGATTTGGGACAACGGTAATGGCCCCGGGCGTGTACGGTCGTTCCCGGTCGAAGCCTTCGCGTAACGTACTCTCATGCGTAGCTGCTGTCAAGGCGGTTTGCTGACGCTTCCACACCTCATACCGACGCTTGACCACACCCCGCGTAACGCTTACACTGGACCCACAGGTTGGCAAGGCCAAGCGAGGAACAAGATGGTGCAGGCAATCCTACTCACCACCTTGCGTCTGGGCTTTGATTTGAAGGATCTTGCGTAACTGCGCCGCCATTCAAATGTAAATTCTTGGATGAGAGGAAGGACATGACAGCACGTGAACGTTTTGTGAAGACGCTTAACTTTGAGAAATGCCGTGACAGGCTTCCGATGATCGAATGGGCGGCATGGTGGGACTTGACTATTGACCGCTGGAAGACCGAAGGACTTCCCAAGGATATCAGCTGGGATGCGGCGGTGGAGTACTTTGGCCTGGACACGCTGGTCTGCATCGGTGCGGGGGGCGGCCCGGTGGGCGAGTATCCGCAATCGGTCTCCCGCGTGGTTACGGACGAGAAGAGCTATGACGCCATCAGGCCTTACATGTATGCGGATTCCACTGTTGAGGAGGCAAAAAAGCACGCTCAGCGCCTGAAAGAGAGACATGATCACGGCGAGATTTCCATCAGGGTCTGGCTCGACGGCTATTTCTGGTTCCCGCGCGGGATGATGGGAATCGAGCCGCACCTGCTGGCATTTTATGACCAGCCGGAACTGATGCACCGCATTAACAGCGACCTGGCGGATTTCAACAACACCGCGATCAAAGCCATTTGCACGGTGCTGAAGCCGGACATGGTCGGTTTTGCCGAGGACATGTCCTACAACCACGGGCCCATGCTTTCACGTGAGTTGTTCAACGAGTTCCTCCTCCCGTACTACAAACGCACCGTCCCAGTCATCAAGGAGCTGGGGGTCAAGGTGTTGGTAGACACCGATGGCGACGTGACTGCGATGGTCCCATGGCTTATTGACGCTGGGATAGAGGGGGTGTATCCGCTCGAACGCCAGGCAGGGGTTGATATCGCGAAGATTCGCAGGCTCTTCCCGCAGTTCATCATGATGGGCGGGTACGACAAGATGGTCATGTCAAAGGGCGAAAAGGAAATGCGCGCCGAGTTTGAGCGCCTTCTGCCGGTCATGCGGTCGGGTGGTTTCATCCCGTCAGTCGACCACCAGACGCCGCCCGAGGTTTCCTTAGGCAACTTCAAAATCTACATGAAGCTGTACCGGGAGTACTGCGAAAAAGCAGTACAGTGAGTGAGTCAGAGACGGAGTTCTTGACAGGACCACATAACGGGCGCACGAATCGCAGGCCGATCCCTTGGCAGGACTTCCCGGAGTTCGGGCCTTGCCTTTCGTCATACGAATTCCCAAGCCACGCCCTCATGCGCCCGGACCTTGACTATAACATCCTGACCTTATAGTCATGACCCAGCGTCGACTACCGACCGGACGAGCGTTCCGGACCAACTCTACGGGCGCCTGCGCCGTCCCGACCCACTCCCAGACATCAGATAGTCATCCGAGAAGGTATTCTCGAGCCCTCCGGCGGTATTTCGGAGCCACGAGAAGAAGTGAGCGGGTATGTCTGGCCGGGTGAAAAGGGCCGAGGTCAGGGAAGGCAAGGGAAGAAGTTCCCAAGGCTATCCCCTGGGCCTGAGGCGGCGTCGGATGGAACCGATCCTCACGTTCAGCAGCATTACAGCTCTCCGCACGCTTCAAATGGCTTATTCCCCCTCAAAGTTGTTCGCCCTTCTTCTTTTCCGTTCGGATCAACGGCTGGAGGACGTTCACGAACTTGTTCTCTCGCAAAAGCGCCCCGGTAACCAAAGACTCCAGGTTGATGCCAACATCGGAGTTCTCAATGGTGTTGTGCTCGACCACTGCGTCCTGCACCGTTCCGATCAGCTCCACGCGGGCATTGTTGTGCAAGTGGTTGCGCCGGATCACGGCGCATCGGGCCATCGCCACATCCAGTCCAGGGATCTCCTGGCCCACGACAGCTATCTTAGAGTCATCGGGCGGAGCACTCCCCGACCTGCCGACGAGTCCGTTGCCCTCGACAATCTCATTGTCCAGCATCTGGCAGAACCAGGTCGGCTGAACACCGCCGTAATTAAGGCCCCACACGCGGAACCCGCCAGCCCGTGCACATTTGTTCCCGGCAATGACGTGATTGATCGAAATGCCGCACGTCTGGATTGCGATGCCGGCATCGGATACGTCGTTGTCCACCAGCAGGTAGTTCTCCTGGCGGGCGGCGATGCTCACTAGGCTCGACCCGTCCGGGTTTACGATCCACGGCCGGTCGATCTCGACCGTACGGCCCTCCTGCCGGATCACCCGGCGCCACTGGCCGGCGCCGCGTCCCATGAGAATGTATACACCCATGCCCGGCTTCGCCGTTTCAAGCCAAAGCGCCGCCCCGCCCGGATGCGCTTCGCCTTCCTTGTTGACGTGATAGACGCAACGTGTTTCCGAAAGGACGAGTTCTGTCCCTTCGGCGGATTCGATCGGGCCTGCGTGGGACCCTCCGCCCCCGTCCGAGGTGATGGCCTCGCGAAAGTGGGCAAATATCGTCCGTATCCGGTTGTTCGCAAAGTAGAGATCCTGGCAACTTCGCCAGTCGCAGAACGTGTTCAGGCTGCCGCCGGTGGATGCCAGATCCGCGCCAATGATGTCGTTGTTCTCGAAGATCAAACCGTCCGGCCCGGAGATGCAGTACCAGCCGAGACGTCCGTTATAGATCTGGTTGCCGGTGACGCGGCCGCCCTTCACGGCGGCCAGCACAACGGATCGCCCGCTGCCGTACAGGTCGCAATCGGTGATCTCGACGTTTTCCCCGCCAAGCTGAACCGTAATGCTGCCTTCGACCTCCGCGCAATCCTTGGTCTCATGGGCAACGCTGTCGCAAAAGCGCTGGTAGGCTTCAGCATTGCTCATGAGCCCCTCGTATCGCATGGCCCGCACACGGATGCGGCGCAGGAACACATCGCCCGCGTCCGGCTTGGTGCCGGCATCGCTGATGATGCCGTCTGCGTAGTTGCGGGCTGCGAGCGAGATCTCCTCAAGTCCGAATGAGTTGGTCCCCTTCACTAGCACGACCCGTTTGGGCAGGTCGGGCCACAAGAGTTCGACCCATTCGCGTTTCTCGCCGCGCAGGACCGTGAACCGGGGCATCCTCAGCGTATCGCGGATCTCATACCGGCCGCGCGGGAAGAAGACGATGCCGCCGCCGTCGGCCTCCGCCTTGGCCAGCGCGGCCTGGACCGCGGCCGTGTCGTCCGCTATTCCATCACCCGTGGCTCCGAAGTCCTTTACGTTGAAGATTGTCTGCGGCCATGGTTTTGCGTGCTCGACAACAAACGGGATCGAGTCGCTCCAAGCGGCATCCTGACCCCATCCGTTGTGTACCTGCAACCTGTACTCGCCCGGCGGCGTGTCGGCAGGCAGAACCGCCGTCAGCGCGAACGCTTCGGCTTTCTCGACCGGCGCGTCCACGTTCCTGGGGCCAGTCAGCCGCACTCGGACGGCCTTGGGGTCGCCCAGCATGTTCCTGCCGCAGATTCGGAACCGGCCGCCCGGCGTCTGCCGCTTGCCCATGTCGCCGACCCAGAAGACGGAGGCGGGACGATTCAGCAGCGTGGCCGCCTTGCCGGCCCCGGTGCTCACCTGCATCTCGAACGCGTTCGCTTTCCAACCGGCTGGAATAAGCGCCTTGAGGCACTGCTCGCTCCTGTCGACGATCTCGAGCTTCTGCATCGGTTTTCCCGGCGCCGGCGAAGCCTGGACCACGGCATCCTCGGTGAACGCATGTCCCTGGATCATCACCGTCTCGCCGGGACGAATCGGATCCGAGACCCACAGAATTTCCGGCTTCTCCGCGGCACCGGCCGGAGATGCCGAAACATCACTCGCAAGGACGCTGGTCGCTTTCATGTTTCCTCCTGCTGCCGGTAGCCGGGTGCATAATTCATTCGGGCTACGGCCAGATCGGCGGCATTTGCCATGCATGAAGGCTTTTCAGCACGGCGTCCTGGCCTTGGGCGCGGACGGACACACCCAGGCTGTCTGGACGGCCTGGATAGACCCGCATGGCGAGGTACTGCTTCCCGTTGGCGAAGACCTCTACAACGCTGCGATCGGTGAAGACCCGCAGTTTCAGGGGCTCGCCTCCGCGTTCCATAACAGCCATCTCAGGCGGCCTGAGCCAGACATCCGGCAGATTGCTCGATCGTGACCCGTCCAGGCAAATGACGCCCCGAGCGTGGTACCAGTTGTTCAGTGTCCGGTCGTAGTTGTAGAAGGTAATCGAAGTCTGCTCCTCCGCGTTCGGCGAGCGCAAGACGTTGAGTTGTACCCAGCGCGACAGTTGCGGATCGATCTCCACCTCCAGCTCCAGGGTGCTGCCCTTGATCGCCTCCAGCACGATCTCCTTATTCGCCGGCATGACGGTCTCGCCGGCCTGTTGGTGCCTGCCCCGCAGGGAGGCGTTCGCATCGACGGGTTCGATCCGGAGCCGTTTGTCCGGGCCCAGGGTCAGCCGCTGCGCGAGGGACATGATCTGGTCCCAGTCGTCGCTGTGCTTGCCGCCGTTAATATTGAGGATGTTGATCACGCCGCCTTTGCCGTCCGCCGCGGCGGATGGGGCATGGACGCCCCCCGGAGCAACGTTGCCATGATTGAAGCGGCCGTGATCATAGGGCGTGAATTGGAAATTCTTCCGGTCGTAATCACCCAGAAGATACTGACCGCCTCTGGTATGGCTGAACAGGAGCAGAATGTGCTTATCGCCAATGGGCAGGAAGGTTGGACAGGATCCGTCGTCAATGGGGAAAGAGGGGTCCGCCAGAAAGCTGCCGTTACAAACTTTCCAGTCGACCAGGTTTCTTGATGTGACCAGGCACCTCGCTCCAACCAGTCCGAAATAGGTGTCGCCGTCCTTCCAAATGCATGAATCCCCCATCGGCTCGCCAGGGCGTGTGACGGGATTTCCCCCGATTTTCTCCCAGTTCAAAAGCAGGGGGTCTTGCGCGACTGCCAGCATCTGGCCCGCGTCAATGCCCGGATAAAACGCGACGACCTGGTTCTCCTCGACCACGGTGCCGCCGGAAAAGCACATTCTTTCAATGCCCGGACAGATCGCATAAGGCAGATCGCGCCAGTGAACCAGATCATCGCTGACCGTATGTCCCCAATGCTGCCGGCGTTTCGGTATATCCTTGGGCTCCGGGAACTCATCGGGCGGGTAAGCCTGGTAAAAGAGATGCCAGCGTCCTTGCCAGAAGCACAGTCCGTTCGGATCGTTCAACTGGCTTTCCGGACTGACGAAATGATAGGCGGGCCGATACGGGTCGGCCGCCAGCTTTTGCCGCGATTCTGCAAAACGAAGCATCCGTTCGTTGGTCTTTAGTTCCTTTTCCTGTTCCGCCAGGGTTCGAGAGAACACCTGTCTCGGCACCAGGGATGGATACTTTTCCGGCCAGGATTTCTTCTTAAGTTCGCTGTTCATGTCCTCTTTCTGGAGCGACACGACAGCGGCCCTTTTCCCCACTTGCCAAGAAGCTCGACATCCTCTGCTCCGGTTCGTTCAGGAAGATTGCGCACGCCGGAGCATCCTGCCAGCTTTGATAAGCGTGGCGCTGATGGGCCGGCGTTCCCGGCGGGTTGGCAGGCGCACACTTCATCGCCACCCAGTTGCCGTTTTGCGGCTTGAGCTGGTCTTCCGGCAGATCCTGAGCGTACGAGCCCCTGTCTACAACATCGTCTTCGGGGTCTGTAAGGTCGCCGCCCAACAGACTGGAATTCCCCGTTCCGAGTGTCACATGGGCCAGAGCCGGGAATGAACAGGACGACATACCCATCAGGGCAGAGAAGGAAACGGACATTTTCAACGCTGTGCTCATTTCCGCACTTCCGCTACTTCCCCTCCTCAAACACGCGCACCTCCACGAGGTGCACGGCCGGGTTGTCGCTGTTCTTGAGCATGTTCACCTTCACATAGCGGGCCTTCGTCGGGGCGAACTTGTGAGTGTAGCCCTTCTCGGTTCCCACTTCCGTGTTCTTGCTCGCGTCAACAACCTGAGTCCACTTCTGCCCGTCCGACGAAACCTCGACCGTGTACTGGTAGTAGCGCACGTTGTCCCAGTACGGGACGACATGAACGCGATCAATCTCATATTCTTTCTGGAGATCCACCTTCCACCATTGCGGTGCCGGGATCGAGCCCCAGAATTGGGATATGTCCACCCATCCGTCGGCGGCCATCTCAGCCGTCTCCTGGTCGTTCCTGGGTCCGCTGGCCTCGACGGGCTTGCCCGTGCTCAGGCTCTGCTCGAATCCGCGGTAGGCTGTTTGGGGACCGAAGATGTACCCGCCGATCAGTTCGCCCGACTTGTCGTCGAAGATGGCCGCACGCGGTCGCAGGGTTCCCGTGACCTGGAACGGCCCGTCATAGCGCGGAGATTTCGGAGTCGGCTCCGTACTGTCCATCACGTAGTGAATGCTGCATCCGGCCGGAACGGTGCCGACCATGGTAACGGTCAGCGAGCCGGTGTACTTGCCGTTCTCGGACTTGCCTTCTATCTTGAAGGTGACGGGCCGCAGGATCTTCTCCAGATGAGCATTGCACGCGTTCCCTCGCGCCTGCAGCTCCGCCTCGCTGGTTGGTGCGGGATCCACATTCCAAGTGCCCTCCGGACGATAGTCACAGTAGATGTGGGAATTCACGTAGCCCTCGGATTGACTTTCCCATGCCACACGGCAGCCCCCCAGCACACGGTCGGTGCGCTTGAGCTGGTCGTTGTTGCAGTTGAAGATATTCCACTGCCAGCGCGGCCCGCTGATCTCCCACGGCACCGTGATCGTCGTAAAGCCGGCGTCCTGAGCCTGTCGCGCCCCGGTGTACCAGGAATACACGATGCAGTCGGTCATGTCCGGGTCCTGCGGCGGGCCCTGGTAGCCGCCCCAGAAGATCGTCTTCTTCCCGTTCTTCTTGATGAACTCGTTCAGCCGCAGCACGTGCTGCTTCAGGAGGTCGTCAATGCCGCCCTTGTCGATCTCCCGCATGCCGTGGTCCTTCAGGTACTTCGCCACGTGGGGCGCGGCCTTGAACCGGTCCAACTCGATCTCGTCGCCGCCGATGTGAAAATACGGCGAGCTCTTGAAGACCTCGCACATGTCATTGATGATCTCTTCAAGGTTCGGGTAGATGCTGTCGTTGGCGATGTCCATCATCCGCAGATTGCAGTCGCCCAGCGCCGGCTGTATCGCGGCCTGATAGCCGCCGCAGTGCCCGGGGGTCTCGAACTCCGGCACCAGCGTCACGCCGCGGGCATCGGCAAACTCAACGAGCTTGATCAGCTCCGCGCGATCCCAGACCTTCGGCCTGTCGCCGTTGTTGATCGCGGCGTTGTATTTGCTGGCTTCGGGCCACTTCCGCAGGGGGAACATCAGGGTGCTCTCATCGGCCAGGTGCAGGTGCAGGTAGCGGACCTTCCAGAATCGCATCCCGATCACACAGCTCTTGAGGGCATGCAGTGAGACATCCTGCCGGGCGCAGTCGATCATATACCCGGTATAGTCCGCGAACGGCCAGTCCTTAATGGCCATCTTCGGCAGGGCGGCCTTTCCGTCCTCGATGATCAGGGCCTGGAGCAGCGTGGCGGTGCCTTCGCAGACCGCGCGGTAGTCCCAGCCTTCCACGACCGCCATGTCGGCCACATTGATCGTGTGCGCATAGTCCCGCACTTTCTTCACTTCCCGATTCTGCACCGTCAGGATGTCGGCATCGGAGCGGAGTTGCGGATTGATTTTCAGGACAATATCCCCTGCCTTCGGTTCGCCCTGCCCTGAGCCAGTCGAAGGGCCCTCGA
>CAYXNI010000045.1:0-1097 GCA_964466285.1 uncultured Planctomycetota bacterium
CAGGCTCAGCCTGCGACGAGCTCAGTCGAGTCGGGCGGCATGAGCTTGTCGAATGCTGGGCTTCGCGGCCGGTCAGGCACGCGAGGTTCATCACCTCTTGCTCGTTCCGGGCTCCGGTATCCTTTATTTCGGCGCACCGGGGGCCCAGCACCGCCATCACCGTCCGTGTGTGGAATGTCCGCTGCTCGTTGAGGATCCGCTCGAACAGCCGTCCCAGCACGATCTTGTCCCCCTGAGAGGGTTGGCGGCCGCCGCCGAAGAGCTTGTCACGCAGGGCTCTCAGATCGGCGTCTGCATCAGCAAGATACTCGAAGATGTTGGGCACGGCCCAGACGACCCGAAGGCCCATTTCCACCTTGCCCTCGACGCGCGCGAGCTGCTCGAGGAAGGCGGCCTGGTTCTGTGATAGCATCCGCGCGACCGCCTCCCGGTTTTCGGCGACGATGCCGAAGACCATCGGCAGCACCGTGCAGTCGGTCATCAGGCGCCGGAGAACCTGGTGATGGGCGGCAATATGTTGCCGTTCCGGGCGCACCTTCGCACCGGCGAAATCGCTTACGATCGCGCACGTGCCGCCCGCCGAAATCGCGTAGACCTGCCCGCCGTTCATGCCGATGTTGCCGTAGACGCCGGCCCCGTCTGCCAGAGGAGCGATCGCATACACGTACTTCCCGGTCTTGACCGACACGCGCTCGGCCACAGCGGCGTGCCTTCCCGCCGCCACCAACTCATTAACCTCGGACATGTTACCCTCCTCCAGCCTTCGTGGGACTTCGGCGGGCCGCCATAGCGCTTTGGCGACGGCGGCTTGCCATCCTCAATAGATCACACTGAACCCGCTTCCCTTCCATCTACAGAGTCCCTGGGGCCGTAAGCCGTAACGTTTCCTTCGCTGTCCAGCCTCAGCAGGTAGGTCTGGCGATCGAGCACCGGCTTCCGTGTCGGCAGGCCTAAAGCCTTTATGGTCGCATTCGGCACAGAGAGATCTGCCTCAACCTCCCATCCGCCCAGTTCGGGGTCCATGAGCGCCAGTTTGGTGATGTTCGTGTGCCTGATGTCCGGCACCATCTTGTTCAAGAAGTCGATCGCGGCGTCTC
>CAYXNI010000045.1:1197-11356 GCA_964466285.1 uncultured Planctomycetota bacterium
TTCGTGTGCCTGATGTCCGGCACCATCTTGTTCAAGAAGTCGATCGCGGCGTCTCGGGCCTTGTCAATCGTCACGTTCGGCCGCACCTTCGGACCGCTCGGAGGCGCCACCCGCGCGGCCATCCTGACGTTATCCAGAATGCTCGCCATCTGAACCGCCTTTCGGGTTAAGTGATGCCCTGGCCCTTGCACGGGGTGCAGTGAAAGACACCGTCTTTGCCTGTGCCCTTGCACTTCGGGCAAGTGGCGGCGTCCTTGCGGACCGACACCACCCCCGCCCCCCGGCACGCGAGGCAGGTCAGGCTCCCACGCTCGCACCCGGTCCCGCGACACTTCAGGCAGGCAACCACCGGCGGAGTAACCTTGATCTTGCCGGCCGCGCCGCAGACCGGGCATCTGTTGCCGGCCCCGAACTTCGGGTCCACGCCGCTGCCTCCGCAATAAGCGCAGGGGACCGAGTCCGTGAAGCGCTTGGTCCGGGACCGTCGCCCTTCGATCTTCCCGGACCTGGCAAGGATTTCTTGGGCGTATTCCATGGTTCCTTCCCTCTTGTTTACCGGGAGCGCGCCGAGGGCGGGAGCACGCGCTCCGGTCCCGCCGCACCCGCAAAGTGTCTGGTCCACTGATTCTCGAGCCAAAGCCGGCGCTCTTCGCGCGTGAGCAGCCTCTCTCCCTCGCGGGCGAGGCGCGCGGCGGCACGAGGCGCCAGCGACACTCCCACAGCCTGTGGCAGCGAGCGAAAGCCCTTGACGTTGCGGCCGGTGCGAATCGAGCGACTGGTCTTCATCGTAAGCATCGGGCTACTCCTGTTTCCTCAGTACTTGAGCTTGAAGCCGCCCGCTGCCCTGGGAAGCCGGATCCCAGACTTGGGGCCATCGGTCGGGCTACGCTTGTTCTGTTCGGCCTGGGCCTGCAAAAGCGCGGCTTTTTCGTCCTCGATTTCCTCCACGCGCGCATCGATGGTTTTCACCCGAAACGACGCGCTCTCCCTTTCCTTTCCCCGCCGGGATTTCTCCATCTCCAGGCAGGCAATCTTCATGTATGCCTTGTGGGGAAGAACGGTCTGATCCACTCCGCCCGACAGGGTGCGGATGTCCTGTAAGCACCGCATATTCCTTTTCGGGATAGCCATATCGTCCTCTCCTCCTCTTGACTGGGGACACCATAGGCAATGGTGTCCCCAGACGGTTACGTCGCGGCGACCGACCGCATTATCTCGTCCACTTTCTGAGGCATGACTGATTCACCGCCATGTGTGACCCTGGCCGTATCCGTTTTCAGGACGTCGCGGCAGATCCATTGGAAAACGGGATCATTCCAGCGGGCACTGCCGCCCTTGTGCGCGAGGACCTTTGCGATGGTAATACAGGCCCGGATCGTCGGCTGGTGGTTGTTGACGCCCACGCTACGCAGCTTCCTCACAATATCCACAATCCTTTCGGCATCGGCACGGGGAATGCCCGACTTCGCCGTCGTGATGCCAATCTCCGTGTCCCGGTCGTAGTGGTCGAGGCGGATAGTGATGAGCCGGTCCGCCAGGGCATCCTGTGTCTTGTGCGTGCCGGCGTACTCCTCCGGGTTCGAGGTGAAGATGGCGCGGAACTCCGGATGGACCTCGAGATACCCCTCGCCGGTTACGCGCAACTTGGGCAGGTTGAGGATCTTCTCCGACAGGATGCTCAGGAGCGCGTTGTTCGCCTCCGCCCTCGACCGGTTGAACTCGTCGTAGATCAGGGTGTCGCCATTCTGGCACGCCGTGGTGAGCCGGTTGTCCACCCAGAGGCTCTGCATCTGCTCCTCGGTCTTCAGGACGGAGTGGATGAAGTTGTCAATCAGTTTGGACTTGCGGTAGCCGGCGTCCCGGCCAATCAGGTCGGAACTTCCGAACTCGTCATCCCCGTGGATGAGCGTGACGGGCCGGCCGAGTTGGGCCGCCACGTGAAAAGCCAGGGTCGTCTTCCCGGTCCCAGCCGGACCGGCGAAGTGGACCGGGTATCCCGCCTTCAGGTACGCCAGCGCCCGCTCCGTAATCTCCTTGACGTAGGGCGTCTGAACGAACTCGTCGCCGGGCTCGGGCAGGATGCTGTCGCTGTCGCTCTGAACCCTCACCATTGTGGCGGCGGCCGTCCCTTCGTTGTCACCGTTCATCCCTCCACTCCTTTAGTAGTTGTTATTTGGGCTTTGCCATTTGACATTTCCTATCGCGTCTTCTTGTCTGCCGCCGCTACGGGAACCTTTCCCCGGCCGCAGCATTCCAGACAGTCCATCGCCGGCGCCGAGGAATCGTCGCCCGTCCCCCCACACTTGGGGCATACTTCGGTCGAGCCCTCGAGCGCCGGAACAACACCCTTGCCGCCGCAAACCATACAGGTAAGGCGCTTGACCGCCCCTGTCCCACGACAGTGGGCGCACCGCTCGTATGAGACCGCGACCGCCACGGTGCCGCTTCCCGAACACACACAGCAGGCCGACAGGCTCGACATGATGCCGAAGGGGTCCTTTCCGGTGCCGCGGCAGAAGGCGCAAGGCATCTGGACGGTCCGTGCCTCGCCCTTCGACAAGCTTAGGGCGGCATGAGCTTGCCGTTCGACAGGCTCACGGCCCCGAGCGGAGTCGAGGGGTCGAATGCCGCCGATGACCGGTTGTCCCATCAGGTTCCCCTTGTGTGCTATGGCCGATGTCGGCCCGTCTCAAGAAAGTGCACCGTGACGATCATGGCCTGCGGCCTAGCCGCGAGCGCCAGCCTTCTTCTTGCGACCCGCTGCCGCCCGTGTCGGGCCAAACCAAGCCAGATGAGCAGCCGCGTTCTCGCCCTGGAATCCGGCCCGCAGTCCCATCACGTTCGCCCTGAGGCCAGACACGAACGCCTTGAGCCCTGCCCGTGTCTTCCTGGCCATGTGGGCGTGGGCTTTGCGGAAGCCGGCCCTCATCTCACGCACACCGGCACTCAGGGTCTCCAACATTTCCACGCGCCCGTTGTGCAACGTGGTGATCTCATCACGCAACCGACCGAGGTCTTCACCCCTTGACATTGCATTACTCCTTACCGTTTGGTCACAGAACCATTCCCAGACCAGAAGCGTCTCTCGTCCGGAGGGAGCCGCGGACGGCTCCCTCCGCCGAGAGTCACGCTTCACACTTTCCCGCCTAGGCCGGAGCCGCAGCGGAGGCCGTGAGGCCGATCGCTTCCGCGTACTTCAGGTACGTCTCGACGGACGCGATGACCACTCTCGCCTCGATCGAGAGAAGCTCGATGCCCACCAGCGACACCTTCACCCAAGCATCAATGACGATGCCCTTGTCCAGGATGCGGTCAATGACTTCCGCAAGACTGGAACTGTCGGTCGACTTCTGAACCTGTGCCATGTCTACTCTCCTCTTTTCACTAACAGTGTCTGTCACACGCGAGAACTACTTCACACTTTCCCGCCTAGGCCGGAGCCGCAGCGGAGGCCGTCAGGCCGATCGCTTCCGCGTACTTCAGGTACGTCTCGACGGACGCGATGACCACTCTCGCCTCGATCGAGAGAAGCTCGATGCCCACCAACGACACCTTCACCCAAGCATCAACGACGATGCCCTTGTCCAGGATGCGGTCAATGACTTCCGCAAGACTGGAACTGTCAGTCGACTTCTGCACTTGTGCCATAATAACTCACCTCCTTCCATTGGCTTCCCAGAGGTTGCGACAAGACGGAAATTGGCGGCGACCGACACTGGTCACACATACACACCATCTCCGCTAACATCAGGAGCCTGTAGCACCCGGCGTGCCAGAGCGCGGCGCATTCGACCGGAGGTTACAACACGCTGTGGGTTAGGATGTTAGCGAGCAGGCAGTCTCGGCGGAAAATGCGGGAAGCGAGAAGCCGCCATGCGTCTCTATGGCGGGCCTTCCAGCAAATAGGGAGGCGGTTCCATAATCCCCGCCGTTGCGTCGGGGGGCGGGACGAAATTGTAGGGCGGCCAGGGACCGGTCAAGAGCATTTTCACGGAGCTCCGTTTCTGGAACTGATGGAAAGCGTTGTGAAAAGATTGGAGCTGTTCTTTGCGTACCAGGAAAAACGCCGACAGGAGCTTTCTTGCCCCGGTGGCAAAGGAGCGCTGAACCTCGTGCTTTACAAAGAGCCCGTCGAAGGCACGCCGCATATTTTCGGCTGCTTTGGCCGCGTGCCTCAGGCTGCAGTCTTTCTCCGCGTAGTATGCCGCGCGACAGGCCATATAGGCCTTTGCAGACAGGGGGCCGGCCTCGTGGGGCAGGTTCTTGAGCGTGTCCTCCCCCTCGCCGCCAAGAAGCGCGCGGACCCCGACCTCTACGCATCCGTCAAGTTCTTCAAGGGACGCCTTGAATTGTCTGCTCCGCCTTTGCAGGAGTTCGACGATCTGGGCGGGGTTCTCAAAGAAACAGCCGTAACGCATCGGAAGAACGGTCTGCATCTCGTGGAATGCCTTGATCACCCCTGCGTAGGCTGTTGCCCGGCTAACGTTGGGCGCGGCGTACGGTTCCGGCACCACGGAATACACGGCCGCCAACCCATCTTCGGCCGCGATCAAGACACGTTCGGCATTGATTCCATGCGGCAGGTTCCAGCCCGGCATGGACAGGTCACTTCGGAGGATACAATAGACCAGGTGCTTCATTCCGCCGCTCCGCCGTTCGACAAGCTCCCGGCGGCATGAGCCTGTCGAATGCCGTCGATGGACGGGCAAAAGTTGTACGGTGGCCACGGCCCCGAGACCACGAACTTGAGGCCGCGTTGAGCATACGTCGCGTTGATCGTTTCCACGCACTCCAGAAAATCCGCCACCCGGCCGCCAAGCACCAGGAACGCGCTGTTGAGCACCGGGGCTGCCTCATGGTCCGAGAGGCCTCTGGCCCGCGTGGTTAACCGGCAAGCCTCCACCGCTCGGCCGGCCAGTTCATCATGGATCTGCCCGGCGGCGGCACGGCAGAAGGCTTTCAGCCGCTCCTCCGCAAGGCTCCGAAGCTTCTTTTCCTGGAAGTACCTCGTGCCAGGGGAATCAGACAGAGATCCCTGTTGTTCCGCTAACGCCGGATCGTTGCTCAAGAGCCCCTTCGCGGCCTGTTCGGACTCAACATACCCCTTCACCCCCCACTCCTCTTTCCCGGAAACGCGGCCGAGAAACTGAGAGAGCTCCTCATTCCTGGCCGTCATGAGCTTGGCCAGGGCGCCCTCTGAGGAGAAGACCGAGCCGAACCGCACGGGCAGGACGGGAGAATGCCTCATCACTGCCTCGATGACACCTTCGTGTTGACAGGCCCGGGGGCCCAGCCATGCCAGATCCTTCAAGTTCGTTTCCGCCGGCTCGCCGCAGAACTCGCCGAGCGAGACGCGGCTCCAGACGGCGGCCACGGCCCCGACGTCGAGCGTGGCGACCCTCTCGGCGCCGCCGATGCCGGCAGCCGCGATGCCGGGTACCATGCCCGATCGTGCAAAACAATACAGGTAGACGCCGGGGGCATCCACGTCCGACTCGTTCACCGTACCACTCCTATTGTTCTCCCAAGGCCAGCCTCCGTTCTGCACGCACAACCTCCAAAGCCCGATCGACGTGTGCCGGGCTCACAGACACCTTCAACTTGTCTTCCGGCACCTTGCCCCGGACTTTTCGTTCTACGGCCTCCCGGATCGCATCGAGGGCCGCTCGCTTGCAGACCGCCTGAATGTCGGCGCCGGTGAACCCGTCCGTCGCGGCCGCCAGGGCGTCAATATGCACGCCTTCACTCAAGGGCTTCCCGCGCAAGGCGACTTCAAATATCTCCTTTCGCCCCGCGCGATCAGGCGGCGGAACGTCCAACAGAACGTCAAAGCGCCCCGGGCGCAGAACCGCCGGGTCCAGGAGGTCCGCGCGGTTCGTTGCGCCCAGGACCAGGACGCCGTTCAACTCTTCCACGCCGTCCAACTCGGTGAGAAATTGGCTGATGACGCGCTCGGTGACGTGCGAGTCCATGCCCCCCGAGCCCCGGGTCGGGACGAGGGCATCAATCTCGTCGAAGAAGAGAATGCACGGCGCCGCCTGCTTCGCCTTGCGGAAGACCTGGCGGACCGCCTTCTCCGACTCGCCGACATACATGGACAGGAGAGCCGGGCCTTTGACCGAGATGAAGTTCACGCCGCTCTCGTTCGCCACGGCCTTCGCGAGCAGTGTCTTGCCGCAGCCGGAGGCGCCCGAGAGAAGGAAGCCCTTCGGTGGCTTCACCCCGGCCTGCGCATAAAGCTCCGCGTACTTGAGCGGCCACTCGACAGCCTCGACAAGGGCCTGTTTTACGTCCTGAAGGCCGCCGACGTCCGTCCAGCGGACATTCGGCACCTCTACGAACACCTCACGAATGGCGGACGGCTCCACCTCTCGAAGCGCCTCCACAAAATCAGCCATGTGGACCTCGAGCTTCATGAGTGCATCGTACGGGATTTGGGCCGAGGCGAAGTCGATTTCCGGCATGATGCGCCGCAGGCAAACCATGGCGGCCTCGCGGCACAGCGCCTCCAGATCGGCTCCGACAAACCCGTGGGTGATTGCTGCCGCGTGATCAAGGTCGACGTCCTGGGCAAGCGGCATGCCGTGGCTGTGAATCTCCAGTATTTCCCGCCTTCCGTTGGAGTCGGGAATAGAGATCGATATCTCCCGGTCAAAACGGCCCGGACGCCGGAGGGCCGGGTCCAGGGCGTCGGGAATGTTGGTCGCCGCGATAACGATAACGTGCTGCCGCTGCGCCAGCCCATCCATCAGGGCAAGGAGTTGAGCGACGACGCGCTTCTCAACGTCCCCGACCACCTTCTCGCGGCGCGGCGCGATCGAGTCGATCTCGTCAAGGAAAATGATGCTGGGCGCCTGGCGCGCTGCGTCCTCGAAAATCTTGCGCAGGTTGGCCTCGCTTTCGCCGTAGAACTTGGTGACGATCTCCGGGCCGTTTACCGAAAAGAAGTTCGCGTCTGTTTCATGCGCCACGGCACGCGCGATCAGCGTCTTCCCGCAGCCGGGCGGCCCGTACAGCAGTACCCCTTTCGGCGCGTCGATGCCCAGCCGCTCGAACACCTCCGGGTATCGCAAGGGCAGTTCGATGATTTCGCGAATCCGGAGGATTTCGCGCTTCAGGCCTCCGACGTCCTCATAGGAGATGGGTCGCGCCCCCTCTTTCTCCTTCGAGCGGGCCACGTCGAGGATGGTGGTGGGATTGATGACGACCGGCCCAGCCGGCACCGTGCTGGCCACTTTGAAGTCGGCGGACCGTGTTCCGAAGAGCGAAGCACGAATGCGGTCGCCCTCAACGACGGGGAGGCCGTCGAGAAGGCTGCCGATGTATTTCAGGTCGCTATCACGCACGGCGATCGTCGCCGGGACAAGGACCACGCGTTGGGCTGGTTTTGCCGCAATCTTGCGCACCGCAACAGCCTGGTCCAGGCCCGCGTCGGCGTTTTCGCGGGACAACCCGTCGATCTGGATGCGGGATTTGCCCCGCTGATCCTTGTACGCCGGCATGACCTTGCCGATGGTTTTTCGCTTTCCGGTGATTTCCACGATGTCGCCGATTTGCGCCGACAGCTTCTCCATATCAGCCGGGTCCAGACGCGCCAGGCCATGCCCCACGTCCTTCGGAAGGGCTTCGGCCACCTTGAGTTTGAGCACAGAATTATCAACGGCCATCCAATCACTCCTTTCCGAGAGAACGTCACCAAGGGACTCACGTCCGGTCGTTCCCTCTCTGGGGCTGGGCGTTCATCCGGCGTGCATCACTTGGTGAACCTGACCTCCAGCACGCCGTTGCGGCACGTGTGACTCATCTTCTCCGCGGAGAAGGTAGCCGGAAGGAGCACCTCCTTCCGGTATTTCATGTCGCCTCGTTCTGCCGCGATGACCAGGATGTCATCCGAGAGGTCGAGCTTCACGTCTTCCTCGCCAACGCCCGGCATTTCCGCGACGACCAGAACGTGGTCATCCTCTTCGAAGATGTCCGCCATCGGCTCGCGAACCTCTCCCACGACCGCCGCACCGGTTGTCGCGTCCCTGCGGATGTTCCCGAAGGGCTCGACCTTGACGCCTTCGTCACCCAGTCCGACCTTGATGTTAAAGCCGTAGACGCCTCGCAGCTTGCCGTCCGGGCTGCGGATCTCTCCGGACTTATGAAGTGCCTCGCCTTTTTCGGCGAGCTCACCGAGGTTTTCGATCAGTGCGCTCAAGCCGCCCAGCAGCCCGCCAAGACCCAGTAGCCCGCTGCCTTCAACCTTCTTCGTGTCCTTCTTACCCATAGCCAGCTCCTTTCGTTAAACAGAGATACCGTACGCCTTGACCTTCGTGTGAACCGTCTTGTAATCGACCCGAAGTATGCGGGCCGCCTTCGCTTTGTTGCCGCGGGTCTTCGTCAGCACTTGCCGCAGGGCGGCGCGTTCCGCCTGCATCACCGCCTGCTTGACGATTTCCCTGAGACTCGGCTGCCCAGCTTCTCGGGAGGTGTCATTGTCCGGCAGGCGCTTGCTGCCATCTGGCGCGGCAGGGAAGCTCAGGTGGGCGAGTTCGACACGGTCGCTGGCCAGCAGTACGGCCCTGCGGACCGCATTTCGGAGTTCTCGGGCGTTTCCCGACCAGTTGTGCTCCGAGAGCAACTCCATGGCAGCCGCGGAGAACCCGCGCACGTCCTTGCCCAGCTCGCGGTTCGCCAGATCGAGGAACCGGTTGGCGAGAAAAGGGACGTCCTCCCGCCGCTCGCGCAGCGCCGGGACTGCGATGTTGAACTCATTCAACCGGTGATAAAGATCGCGGCGAAAGAGCCCCGACTCGACGAGTGCGGCAAGATCCTGGTTTGTCGCCGCGATTACACGAATGTCGACCTTCGTGCAGCGGACACCGCCGACACGCCAGACATGCTTTTCCTGGAGCGCGCGCAAGAGCTTCGCACTCAGCGGAGGAGGCAGATTGGATATTTCGTCCAGGAACAGGGTGCCGCCGGACGCGGCTTCGAACTTACCCGGCCGGGTCCGATCCGCTCCAGTGAAGGCCCCCTTCTCGTGGCCGAACAACTCACTTTCGATCAGCGTGGGCGGAATTGAACCGCAGTCAACCGGCACAAACGGTCCGCGAGCGCGGTGGCTCAACCGGTGAATCGCGTTGGCAACGAGTTCTTTTCCTGACCCGCTCTCCCCGGCAAGGACCACCGTCAGGTCCGTCCGCGCAACCAGCCTCACCTCATCAAAAACCCTTCTGATTTTGCTGCTGGAACCCATAAGGTCCGATAGATACACCCTCTCGTCTGCCGGCCCCGTCTGAGAATTCGCCTCGGGTTTCGACGGGACCCAACCGGCAAGCCGCTCCGCCAGCGGCGCTTCCTGAAACGTTCGAACGGGCTGTACCTCAAGTGATCCGAAGGCATCCATCGCTGATCCTTTCTCCATGGCGTGTTCGCCGCCGCTCGGCTCAGCAGAGGTGTTCAATCGGACGCCCCTCCGGCCGCGCCGCCGCACGCTTTGTCATCGTCTTGCCTTTTGCCGCCGGGGCCACGGTGCGGCCGAAGAGGCAGCGCTTCCCGCCCGAGACAGACCACTTCGATGTCCGGCGGAATCCGACCCTCGAGCGAGTGAAGCAGTCCCAGGAAAAGGATCCCCGTCTCCCCTTCCCGAAGCGTCTTGCTGATCCGCGCACCGATGTGCCGGTCGCGCCGCTCCAACAGGACCCTGCTCAATTCTCGCTGGCGCTCTCCGAGGAGACCGGTCTTGCCCGCTTCCATGGAGACCAGCACCTGCTGGACAAGTTTGTATTCTTCGAGCAGAAGCTCCGGGGACTCAGTCCCCGTGATTTGAGCCCCCTTTTCCATCAGCCCCAGCAGAATCCGGTGGTTATGGCTCCCGGCCCTGGCGAGGTCCATGACAATCTTCTTCTCGTGACCGCACTCGGGCAAGCCGTCTTGATAGAGCCGGACCTTCGAGTAATCGAGGGCCAGTGCCTCGATTTCCTTCTGGATGTTCTGCCAGATTTCATCGATCGCCTTGACGTGGCTGTTCCACCCCGACCGCCCCATCAAGCGCACGTAAAGGCTCTTCACCGACTCGCTCACACTCCCCAGGTCGGCTTGAGTGTGAATGACCGGAACCCAGATCAACTCTCTCTTAGTGCTGGCTTTCAGCGCGGTGTTTTTGGCAGGAATG
>CAYXNI010000046.1:0-11224 GCA_964466285.1 uncultured Planctomycetota bacterium
TGACATGCGGCCCCACTTCGTTCCGGCACGGCTGCGCCTCGCCACGCTCTATCTTCGTGAAGGCTGGCACCAGGAGACACGCGAAGAGTGCGAGCGGATTCTGGCCATCCCGGGCCGCCCGTCGGGATTCAACGTCCAGGTGTACTTGCTCCTCAGCGAGGCCAACCGCGGACTCAGGCGCTATGACGAGGCCGTCGAGTGGCTCGGCATGGCCGTTGACGAAGCTCCATCGGAGGATGCACTCGTGTCCCTGACGTTGATGGTGCTCGGACGCCGTGTAGAGGACGAGTCGCTGACGGACTACGGCCAGGGCCGCAAGGAGGATGCGGCCACACTTGCCTGTATCCGCGGCTACGCCTATTTCAGGAAACAAATGACCGACAAGGCCATCGAGAGTTTCGACAAGGCGCTGCTTCTGGACCCGCAATACGTGATGGGGCGCGTGTACCTGGCCATGGCCTACGAATCGGCCGGCCGGATCGGCAAAGCGGCCGACCAGTATCAGGCGGCCGTCAGACTGTTGTCCGAGCTCAGGCAGCCGGAGAGCGTGTCGCTCCGCTTTGGGCTGGCTTTGTTGCGCGTCAAGCAGGACCAGTTCGACCAGGCGGAGAAGGAGTTCCAGGCCGTCATCGGGAACGAGCCCAGGCACGCCGCGGCGCGGCTTTGGCTGGCGGCGCTCGAATTGAGGCGGCGCGATTTTGCGAAGGCGCTTGACGACGTGCAGTACGTGGTTCGTTTCTGCGCGGACAGCGCCGAGGTCCGGTTCCTTGCCGGGCTGATCTACAGCGCCAGCGCACGCCGCCCGTCGGCCGAGGTTCTGGCCGAGATCGAGGCGCGCAGGACGGGCGGCTCTCGCGCCGCCGTCACGGATCGCGAGATCGAGGCCGAACGCCGCGTGTGCTGGGGCCATGCCGCCGAGAACTACCAGAGAGCCGCCGAGCTGGATCCCCGGTTTCGTTTCCTGTACGACACTCCCATCGTCTGCGCGGCGCGGCGCGAGTTCGAGAAGATGGCGTCGGTCTACCAGCGCGAGCTTGAGGCGTGCCCGGCCGCTGAAAGGCCGCAACTGCTCCAGCGGCTGGCCATGGCCTTCGTGGGGGCCAGGGACTTCGACAAGGCCGTGACGGCCGCGCGGGAGGCGCTCCGTGTCTCGCTGGCTCAGGGGCCGGACTCGGACGAAGCCCTGCGCGCCCGGTTCACTCTCGTGAACTGCCTGATCGGGCGGGGCGATTTCGCCGGCGCACGCACCGAGGTCAAGCGGGCGGCTTCCGCTGTCTCCGATCTCCGCCAGGCCTACCTTGACACGATCGACCGGCTCGAGAGGCTGAAGGCCGAGCCGCTTGCCGAGCCCGGGGCGCGCGTCAGGGCGGGGCTGCGAGAGGCCGTCGCGACCGAACTCAACCTTGCGCTCCTGTTCTCGCGGGCGGGCTACGTCTGGCTGCCCTACGCCGAGCAGGCGTACGAGCGGATTATCTCGCGTGACCCGGACAACATGGCGGCGCTTCGCGGCCTCGGGGAGCTGTACATCGTGCTGCGCGAACTGGAGAAGGCCGAGAAGATCAACCGGCGCATCGCGGAGCTGGCCCCGGGGTCCGGCCTCGCGCTGCGGAACCTCGCCGCCATCGAAGAGCTTCGCACCCGCCCGTTGGCGGCCGCAGAGGCTGCGCCGGAGAAGAAGCTCCAGCATCAGGCCCGGGCGGTCGAGCTCTATGAGTCCGCGATAAAAGCCGCCCCCGACTTCTGGCTGTCAAGGCTTGAACTGGCCTTCCTCTATCAGCGGGCGGGCATGGACCAGCCCGCGGGGAAGCTGTTCGAGGAGGTCGTGAAGTCCAACCCACGCCCCGTGCAGACGCTCAATGACTATGCAAGTCTCTTCGCCGAAGAGAAGATGAACCTCGACCGGGCGGTTGAGCGGGCACTGAAAGGCGTGGGACCGACCCCCTCGGGCACCGCTGTATCCGAAGCGATCAAAGTCCTCCACGGCTTTCTCGGCGAGCCCGCCGCCGTCCTGGAGCGCCTTGAGACGGGCCGGTATCTGCTGCCCGACCACCCGCGGGTCCTGTATCAACTGGCGGTCGCTCACTCGAAGACCGGCGGGAAGGAGCAGGCTCTTGCCCTGCTTGACCGGGCGCTCAAGGACGAGACGAAGTTTCCCGAGCGGGAAGAGGCCGTGAAGCTCAGGGATGAACTCCGGAAAGAATCGGCGACACCGCCGGCGAGCCCGCCTCCACCAGCCGCAGAATGACGGGCGGCGAAATCCGAACGGCGAACGTCGTCGCCCGTTCGACTCGGCTTCCCCGCCTTGCGATTCCTCATTCAGCCATGGTTGCCCGGTGAGGACTCGAACCTCAAAATACGGAACCAAAATCCGTTGTGTTGCCAATTACACTACCGGGCAACAGGGGACGCCGTGCGGGATGACCGGCACGGCGCCTGATGCTGTTATACCAGATGGGCGTTATGATTCCAAGATGGCGCCGGTCGCCGCCGATTGCACCAGCTTGGCATAGCGGACGAGGTAGCCGGTGGTGATCTTGGGCGGGGGCGGCGCCCAGCGGGTCCGGCGGCGCGCGATCTCGCCGTCCGGAACGTTCAAGGTGAGCTTCCTGCCCGGGATGTCAACGGTGATGCGATCGCCGTTCTTGATGAGGGCGATCAGTCCGCCGGCCATGGCTTCGGGGGAGACGTGTCCGACGCACGGGCCCCGGGTCCCGCCGCTGAACCGTCCGTCGGTGATTAGGGCGACAGACTCGGCCAGTCCCAGCCCCGCGATGGCGGCGGTCGGCCAGAGCATCTCGCGCATGCCCGGCCCGCCGCGCGGGCCTTCGTACCGCACGACCACAACCATGCCCGGCTTGACGGCGCCTCTCATTATCTTCTTCATCGCTTCTTCTTCACTGTTGAAGCACACCGCCGTGCCCGTGAAGCGAAGCATCTTCGCAGAGACGGCGCTCTGCTTGACGACCGCACCGTCGGGCGCCAGGTTGCCGCGGAGCACGGCCATGCCGCCTTCCTTGTGGTACGGATTCGACAGCGGGCGGATGACGTCGTTGTCGAAGATCTCCGCCTGTGCGGCGATCTGCTTCGTTGTCAATCCGGAGACGGTCGGGCAGTTCTTGATCCGAGCGCCGAGCCGCTTGAGCACCGCCGGGATGCCGCCCGCGTGGCAGAGGTCTTCCATAAAGTGCTCGCCGCCCGGCCGCATGTTCGCGATGTGCGGCGTACGCTTGCTGATCTGGTCGAACCGCTCGAGCTTGAGGTTGATGCCCGCCTCGTGCGCGATCGCCGGAATGTGAAGGGCCGTGTTCGTCGACCCGCCCAGCGCCACGTCCACCGTGATCGCGTTATCGATGGATTCCTTCGTGATGATCCGCCGCGGCGTGATGTTTTCTTCGATCATCTCAACGATCCGAATGCCGCTTTCGTAGGATTGCCGGTCCTTTTCAGCGTCGGATGCAAGTGTGGCCGCGCAGCCGGGAAGCGACATCCCCATCGCCTCGGTCAGGCAGGCCATGGTGTTGGCGGTGTAGAGGCCCTGGCAGGAGCCGCAGCCGGGGCAGGCGGTCATCTCGAGTCCGGCGAGGTCCTTCGCACGGAGCTTGCCGCACTTGTAGAGGCCGACGGCCTCGTATGTGTCGCGGACAAATGACCTGCGTTTCATCTTGTAGTAGCCCGCGTTCATCGGGCCGCCGGTGACGACGATGCACGGGATGTCCAGCCGCGCGGCGGCCATGAGCATGCCCGGCGTGATCTTGTCGCAGTTCGTGAGCAGCACGAGTCCGTCGAGCGAGTGCGCCATGGCGACGGACTCGACGGAATCGGCGATCAGCTCGCGCGTCGCCAGGGGATAGTGCATTCCCTTGTGGCCCATCGCGATGCCGTCGCAGACACCGGGGACGCCGAAGATGAAGCTGACACCGCCGCCCGCGTGCACGCCTTTCTCGATGTCGCGCTCGAGCCGGCGCATGTGGATGTGGCCGGGGATGAGATCGGTGAAGCTGCTCGCGATGCCGATGAACGGCTTGTTCAGGTCGCGTGGTGAGAGGCCGGTCGCATACAGCAGCGCGCGGTGCGGGACGCGCTCGATGCCTTTCTTGATCAGATCACTTCGCAGAGTTCGCTTCGCCATCGTTTTCTCCAGCAATAGAGGGACACACCTATTCTACGCGGAACTCAACTTCCTGCAAGAGGCCATCCGCGTCCATCTGCGTCTGCCCTCGCCCTCGGTTTTTCACTCCCTTTCTTGATTTGTCCCGGACCTTGGGCTATCATCGTGCACCACTTCCGGCCGCGGAACGGGGCGGCCGCGGAAGACTTTATCCCGGTGACCGCGCAAGGAGAACCGTCAGGATGGCCGCACAGATTATCGACGGTGAAGCTATCGCCGCAAAGGTCCAGGAACAACTCAAGAAGGACGTGGCCGCTCTCAGGGCGGCGGGCAAGTCCGTCAAGCTTGTTGCCGTGATTGCGACGGACAATAAGGGCGCCCGCATTTACGCCGCGAGCCAGGAGAAGACGTGCGCCGAGGTGGGCATCGGGTACGAGTTGGCGGAACTGCCGGCGGACTCGAACGAGGCCGCCATCGCGGCGCGGATCGAGGGGCTGAACACCGATGCGTCCGTGAGCGGGATCATCATTCAGATGCCGCTGCCCGACGGCGTGAACGCGAGGCGGCTGCAGCGGATGATCGCTCCGTCGAAGGACGTTGAGGGGATGAACCCGGCGAACCAGGGGATGGTCATTTACGCGGCGCAGCCGTTCGCCAGGAAGCCGAAGGCGGGCGAGCCGGGCCACGACAACTGGCTCGAGGCGTCGCTCGGGTGGCCGCTGCCGTCGCCTGCGCCGTGCACGCCCATCGGCGCGATGATGCTGCTGCGGTCGCTCAACGTGGACCTGTACGGGAAGGAGGCGGTGGTCATCGGGCACTCGGAGATTGTCGGGAAGCCAATGGCCTTGTTGCTGATGGCGCATTTCTGCACGACGGTCGTCTGCCATATTGCGACGAAGAACCTCGCCTGGCACGTGGAGTCGGCCGACATCGTTGTCGCAGCGGCGGGCGTGCCCGGCCTCATCAAGGGCGGATGGATCAAGCCGGGCGCCATCGTCATCGACATCGCGATCAACCGGGTCCCGATGCTTGACAAGGAGGGCAAGCCGGTCCTGAACGAGAAGGGCAGGCCCAAGATGAAGACTGTGGGCGACGTCGAGTTTGAGGTTGCGAAGAGGCGGGCGGCGTACATCACCCCCGTGCCCGGCGGCGTCGGCCCGATGACCGTCGCGATGCTCTTGAAGAACACCGTTGACGCGGCGAAAAGGGCGTGACCTGCAACCTGAAGGAGGGATATCGATGACGGCGGAACCCCGTCAGGCAGACATAGATAGCATCTGCGCGGCGAACAGCCGCGCTCTCGGCATCTGGCCGCGGCTGAAACTGTTAGCGGGCCGGCCGCGGAGGATGTTCGACAATCTGTTTCGCGGCGGCTACGTTCGCGAGTCTCTCAGCCGGCGGCGGGGCGAGTGCCGCCGATGCGGCGCCTGCTGCCAGATGGGCATCCGTTGCCCCTTCCTCTACTACGAGGACGGCCTGGCGGCGTGCAAGGGGTACGACGGGCGCAAGTCGCCCAACTGCCGCCGCTTCCCCATGAGTGAGCGCGACCTGGCCGACAGGGATGTGATCCTGCCCGAACAGCCCTGCGGCTTCACGTTCAACGGCAACGGGGGACGCGATGGGCGGGACTGACTACCACATTCATACCCACTATGTCGGCTGCGCGAACGCGACGATGACCGTTCCGGCCATCCTCGAGCGCTGCCGGCAGTTCGGGCGGACGTCCATCGCTATCACGGATCACTGCGACACCGAGCTCCGGCTCCTCAAGAACCGGCTCATCCGCGAGGAGCTCGAGCGCACCGACACTGCCGGGCTCGAGGTGTTCTTCGGGTGCGAGCTGAACGTTCTGGACAGGGACGGGCGCCTGGCGCTGGATGAGAAGGCAATTCGCAGGGAAGGGTTCGAAGTCGTGGTCGCGGGCCCGCACACGATCGGCGCGGCGGATGGGGCGAGCGTCTCGCAACTCATCGAGCGCTTCGTCGATCTGATGTGCAGGGCGGCCGCGAACCCGGTTGTCGACGTGCTTGTGCATCCGTGGTGGCTGGGCGGGCGCGAGTTCATCGAGCAGTTCCGTGGCCGGTTCACTGCGCTCGAAATGGTTCCCGACGAGCTTACGTGCAAGCTGGCCGAGACCTGTGTCAGACACAACACGGCGGTCGAGCTGAACGGCTGCGTCCTGGCTGGTTTCCCGGGGCCGGCCGGTATCCGCGACGGCTATCCGGCGTGGATCGCACGGATGGTTGAGCTTGGCTGCTGTGTCTCGCTGGCGAGCGACGCCCACGACATCGGGCACCTGGAGTACGTCTCGCTCGGGCAGAACATGCTGGAAGAGATCGGGATTCCCGAGGCCCAGTTGTGGCGGCCGAAAGTGAAGGCGGCGGCCGCCGGCTCACGGCTTCGCGGCGGTTGAGAAGAAAAGGAGCAGCAATGAGCGAAACGTATGACGTGGCGGTAATTGGCTCGGGGCCGGGCGGTTACGTGGCGGCGATCCGCGCCGCGCAGCTTGGTGCGAAGGTGGTGTGTATCGAGAAAGGCCCGCTCGGCGGGACGTGCCTCAACCGCGGCTGCATTCCGACGAAGGCGCTGCTCGAAGCGTCGCACATCGCCGCGTATGCCAAGCACGCGGGCGACTTCGGCCTGGAGTTCACGGACCCGAAGATCGACTACGCGAAGATGACCGAGCGCAAGGACGCGGTGGTCGGCAGGCTCGTCCGCGGGATCGAATCGCTGTTCAAGAAGAACAACATCGTGCGGAAGATGGGCGTGGGCCGGTTCACGGCGAAGGATCAGATCGAGATCACGACGGCGACCGGCGAGAAGTCGGCGATCGAGGCGAAGAAGACGATCATCGCGACGGGCTCGGAGCCGCTGAACATCCCGGCGTTCGCGTTCGACGGCGAGCTCGTGCTGTCCAGCACGGATATCCTGAACCTCAAGACGCTGCCGAAGTCGCTGCTGATCCTGGGCGGCGGCTACATCGGATGCGAGTTCGCCTGCTTCTTCGCCGAGCTTGGCACCGAAGTGACGGTCGTCGAAATGCTCGACCGCCTGCTCCCGCTGGCCGATCCCGACATCTCGAAAGAGATCACGACGGCGCTCAAGAAGCTCAAGATCAAGGTCCACACGGGGACGAAGCTGGAGAAGCTGGAGAAGGCGAAGGGCAAAGTGATCGGGAAGCTGTCCGGCGACAAGACGGTCGAGGCCGAGAAGGCCCTCATCTCGGTCGGCCGCAAGCTCAACAGCGATGACCTCGGCCTCGACAAGGCCGGCGTCAAGCTGAGCGAGAAGAAGGAAATCCCGGTGAACGAGTTCTGCCAGACGAACGTGCCGACCATCTACGCGATCGGCGACGTGACCGGCAAGATGCTGCTGGCGCACCTGGCGAGCCGGATGGGCATCGTGGCCGCCGAACACGCGATGGGCAGGAACTCGAAGATCGACTACGACGTGGTCCCCGCGTGCGTCTTCACGCATCCCGAGGCGGCGAACGTCGGGCTGACCGAGGCCGACGCGGCGCAGCGCGGGATCGAGGTCAAGGCGTTCAAGTTCCCCATCCAGGTGCTCGGCAAGGCGCAGGCGGTGGGCGAGATGGGCGGGTTCGTCAAGCTCATCGCCGACAAGAAGACGGGCCAGGTGCTCGGCGCGCACATCGTGTGCAGCCGGGCCGGCGACCTGATCGGCGAGATTGCGCTCGGAATGGAGGTGCAGGTGACGGCCGCGGAGCTGGCCAACACGATCCACGTGCATCCGACTCTGGCCGAGGGCATTATGGAAGCCGCCGAGGGCTGGCTCGGACACGGAATCCACTTTAACGCGTAGGAGAGATCCCTGTCGACCGAGTCGGCGGGGTAAGCGTCGCCGTGGCCCAGATGTTGGCCACTCGATGGCCATCCCCGTTGACAATGCGCGAGGGCGATGGTACTCTGACACCGAGGCGTGGATGGTGGAATTCCCGCTCTATCAGTTCTCCAAGTTCCGGGAGGCGGTTCCCGGGCGAGGAATAGGCTATGATAACTGAATTGAGTTTTCACAACTTCAAGTCGTGGCAGAGCATCGACAAGATGCGTTTCGCCCCAATCACGGGATTGTTCGGAACGAACAGTTCTGGCAAAACGAGTGTCCTGCAACTGCTGCTGCTGATCAAACAGACCGTGGAATCTACTGATCGCCTGCAGGTGCTTGATTTCGGAAGCGACAAGAGCCCGGCGAATCTGGGTGGATTTGGGGAGGTTGTCTTCTCGCACGACGAATCGAAGAAGTTGGACTGGTCTGTTCGGTGGAAGCTGCCCAAGCGCCTTTCGATCATGCGGCCTGAGGACAAGAAGGCTGAGTTGTTTGGCAGCGATGAGATCGCCTTTCATGTTGAGATATCCGAGAACAAAAAGAGGCGACTTGTGGTTGACCAAATGGCGTATTCTTTTGGAAAGCATAACTTTATCATGCAGCGCGAACAGAGCGGCAGAGGGAAGAACGATTACACGCTTATTGTTACACCATCGGATGAATTCAATTTCACTCGCAATCCCGGAAGGCCCTACGATCTTCCGGCACCCGTCAAGTGCTATGGGTTCCCCAATGAGGTCAATGCGCGCTTTCAGAACGCGGGTTTTCTTGCTGACCTACAGCTCGCGTTCGAGCGTTTGTTTGAAGGCACCAAATACTTGGGCCCGCTCCGCGAGTATCCCCGGCGGGAGTATGCGTGGTCCGGGGGAGAGCCTGTGGACATGGGCCCGCGTGGTGAGCGCGTTGTGGAAGCATTGCTCGCAGCCCGCGAGGCTGGCACCAGGATATCCCGGGGATACAAGAAGCGAAGCGAACCACTTGAGGGGCGTGTTGCGTCGTGGCTGAAGGACTTGAATCTCGTTCATTCCTTCGATGTTCAACCCATTGCGAAAGAAGGCGGGAACATCTACCGGGTCAAGGTTCGGCGAAACGTAACTTCACCAGAGGTACTGATCACCGACGTCGGATTTGGCGTATCCCAGATTCTCCCGGCCATAGTGCTGTGCTACTATGCACCCGAGGGATCGACAATCATCCTTGAACAGCCGGAGATTCACCTGCATCCCGCCGTTCAGGCGGGCCTTGCCGATGTGTTCATTGATGCAGTGAAGACTCGCAATATCCAGGTCGTTTTCGAGAGCCACAGTGAACATCTCCTCAGACGTCTGCAGCGCAGGGTCGCGGAGGAGCGTATTACCCCGGACCAAACAGCCCTCTATTTCTGCCAAATGGACGATGGCTCCTCCGCACTGACTCCTCTCGACGTCGACCTATACGGGAATATACGCAACTGGCCGAAAGACTTCTTTGGCGACCAGATGGACGAGATGGTAAAGACCACGAAGGCGGCCATCAAGCAGCGAGAGACGGCAGGACAGACATGAGAGCCTTCGTGGTTGACGTCAACGTCGCCATTGTCGCAAATGGTAAGGCCGGGCACGCAGACTTGGATTGCGTCGGCAGGTGCATCCATGTTCTGGATGACATTTCGCGGAACGGCGTGGTTGTACTTGATGACGGCTACCGGATTCTATCTGAGTATCAGGGCCGTTTGTCTCGCGCGGGGCAGCCGGGTGTGGGTGACGCTTTCATGAAGTGGGTGTGGGAGAATCAGGCGGTCGTTGAGCGGTGTGAGCAGGTTGTCCTGACGCCGATTGGAACCGGGGTGGAAGATTTCGCCGAATTTCCACGTGATGCCGCTCTGAGCAGCTTTCATCGCAAGGACCGCAAGTACGTTGCGGCTGCGCTGGCAAGCCAGCGGAATCCGGAACTCCTGAACGCCGTCGATCGGGGCTACTGGAAACACAAAGAGGCGCTGGAACGAAACCGCGTACGGCTGCGCTTCTTGTGCCCGCAACACATGGAATGAGCACAACGCAGGCCGTGGGAGGTTTGAGTTCTGTGCTTGGCGGCATTACACGAAGCCGGTAGAATATGAGTAGGTAAGTCTCTTTCACAAAGGCCGAGGAGGTTCGAGCGGAATGATCATTCAGAAGCAGAAGGATCTGGAGACGATCAAGAAGAGCCTGAGCGAGTTCAACAGAATCTTCATCATCGGCTGCGCGGACTGCGCGACGGCGTGCAAGACGGGCGGCGAGGAAGAACTGGCTGCGATGAAGACGGCGCTCGAAGCGGCCGGCAAGACGGTCACGGGCACATCCGTGTTCGACACCGCCTGCCTGCTGGGCGAGGTTCGCAAGAAGATCGCGGAGAACCAGGCGGCGATCGACGCCGCCGACGCCGTCCTCATCATGGCCTGCGGCAGCGGCGTGCAGGCCGTCGGCGACTACCTCGAAAACAAGCCGGTCATCCCCGGAGTCGACGCGCTGTTCATCGGCGAGGTGCTCCGCGCGGGCAAGTACGAGGAGAAGTGCCAGGCCTGCGGCGAATGCATCCTCGACCTGACCGACGGCATCTGCCCGCTCACGCGCTGCGCGAAAGGCCTGCTCAACGGGCCGTGCGGCGGATACAAGGACGGCAAGTGCGAGGTCGACCCCGATCAGGACTGCGCCTGGGTCCTCATCTACGAGCGGCTGAAAGCGCGCGGGCATCTCGACAAGATGCGGGCGATCATGGAGCCGAAGGACCACTCCGAGCAGCACCATCCGAAGACGTACGCGTGGCCGCGGCCGGAGAAGGCCAAGAAGGGCGCGTGAGTACGAGTACGATTAAGATTACGATTACGAACAAGAAGAGACTGGGAGAAAGCGGATGAGTTTGAGAGAAGCGTTGGCCGGTGACAAGGTCGTCTTGACCGGCGAGATCGGGCCGCCGAAGGGTATCGATTGCCACGAGCTGTGGGAAGAGGCGGAAGACTTCCGCGGCAAGGTCGAGGCGGTGAACGTGACCGACAACCAGAGCGCCGTGATGCGGATCAGCTGCCTCGCCGTCTGCATCAAGCTGAAGGAGATGGGCGTCGAGCCCGTGCTCCAGATGGTCTGCCGCGACCGCAACCGCCTGAGCCTGCAATCCGAGCTGCTCGGCGCGGCGATCTGGGACATCGAGAACGTGCTCGCGCTCACCGGCGACCATCTCGCGCTCGGCGATCATCCCCAGGCCAAGTCGGTTCACGACCTCGATTCAGTCACGCTGCTCGGCACGATCACGAGC
>CAYXNI010000047.1:0-11200 GCA_964466285.1 uncultured Planctomycetota bacterium
TCCAGGTCGTCGCTCTGCCATCCTCCCTCGCTGGGCAGGGAGAGGAGATACAGGTGATCGGTGCCCAGGGCTTCGGTGTAGGCCTGCACCGCGGCGGTGACGAACTTCTGCGTGACCGGCGAGCGGGGGTCCAGCACCGGCAAGGTGGTGCCGCACCACTCGTAGGTAAGCACCGGCACTTCCTGTCCAGTCTGCTCCTTGTAACGGCGAACGAACTCCTCAAGCTGCAGCCGGTCCGGGAAGGAATAGGTGCCGGGCAGCTTCTGGTTGCTCTGATTGTAGATGTCCGTGACGTCGTGCATGGTACGGATGCCCAGTTCCCTGGCATAGGCGCAGACCCGGCGCATCAGTTCCTGCCGCTGCTGCTGATACTCGGTCAGGGGAATGGGCACGCCCAGCTTCGTCGCGGCGAGCGCCCCCACGCCAGTGTAAGAGTGCAGGCGGCAGGGGTACCACAGATTGAAGCGCTTCTTCGCCATCCAGTCGACCCAGGCCTTGAACTGGTCCCAGTCCCACCAGCGCATCCCGCTGTATGCGTATTCCATGACGGTGACGTAGACGCGCCAGGAGAAGCGCGGCCTGCAGACGTCGTTGAGCGCGCCGACTTGAATCGTGGCTTTCTGGGGCACTTGGTCGCCGTCCTCGAAGAAACCGCACCCCAAATGACGTTCGAGCAGGTGATAAACCGCATAGAGGCACGAATACGGTTTGACGCCGGCCAGGATGATGTCCTTGCCACTCGTCCTGACCACATACCCGTCGAGACCCAGCGTTGCTTCCGAAAGGTCCAGGCCTTTGGGGGACGCAGCAGCGCCCAGATAGATGTTGGTCTTTCCCTTGGCGGCAACGTCTCCGATGGGCAGTTTCGCACCGCTCATCTGGAAGAGGTACTTCTGCAACTCCTCGGCCGCGTGCTGCTCGACCGGCGCCGGCCTGGCTGGAATTATGATTTGTGCCAAAGGCTCTCCGACATGGATGAGGATGAGTTCAACCTCCCCGGTTTTCGTTGCTGCCCCGGAGGAGTTAGCGGTTACCGTGGCACCTGCAAAACCTGCTCCCGTGGTGGCATCGCGGAAGAACTCGCGGCGGGTCACTGGGCGAGCTGAGCTTATTCTGATTTTGCGAGGCATGATTTGCTCCTGAACGTCTTGATCTCCTCATGCATAGGTTCGACAGGTATACATCGACTTCGTCATCATATACAGGGTGGCAATGAGACTCCAGCATTATTCGCTTGCAACTTGCAACTTCTTCGCTTGGATGGCCTGAAGGACGCCCGAGACGGTCTTGTTGAGAATGGCAAACTCTCTTTGAAAGTGAAACCAGGAGAAGCCCTGGCGATCAACCCCAGGAAATGATGCCGCTTCTTTTCGATTCTCCTCGGGCTGCGAATGACGATCGCGGTGGCGCGCACGCTCGGCAGCTCCACGCGCAGTGTCCACCGTGCCTATCGCATACTTACTTGGCTGGTGGTGGTGGGACGTAGTGGCTGTGTGCTTCGTTGCCCTCCACGTCAACCGCCATGTAGCTGAAGTTTCCTCCAGAGTTTACAGCTTTGACAATGTCCGCAATGGGCATTTCCCATGTTTTCCCCTTCTTGCCATCGAGTTTCGCAACATGAGTATTATTGTCGGGGAGATAATAGAAGACCGCTCCGAGTGGATATTCGGACTTCACAGAGAACGTGCCTCCTTTCGTTGAGAAAGTGAAGCCGCCGTCTTTGTATGTCCTTTCATCGCCCGTTGTTGAAAAGAAGCGGTTATTATTGAACAGCTCCTGCTGAACACCATAGCTGCTGCGGTCGGCCTCGTTATGAGGAACGCCGGGAGTCATTCCAACCGTGAACGCTTCGCCAACATTTTCATACGCGTCCTGGATAAGGTTATATCCGCCGGGATGCCATGCCCAGTGAATCATGTGTCCGAATTCATGGAGCGTTACACCAGTGAACGCACGGTAGCTGAGCGCTCCCAGATGCGCATCCGGCTCGGGGGTTTGCATCCACTTAACGATTTGAGAAATGTTGGTTGGACTTTTTGCAACGAGGGTTCCGTAACCAATGACGCAGAAGTTGCCAGAGCTTTGTGCAACGTTAGCACAGGTGATAAATGCGACGTTCTTCCATTTCGGCGTATCGTATTTCTTTGGAAGGACCGACCGGGCAATGCCATAAGAATTGCCCTGCGCATCCCACTGTTCCCGAGTTTGGTTGACGTATAGAAGACCGACATCCACTTTAGAAGGGTCGTCCTTGCGGAACTCGGGATAGAAGGTCTTTGGACCATATCCGCCGCGTTTCATGTCTTCGGCGATCCAGGATTGCATGACCTTTGTGAGAATGTCGAGTTTGCTTTGATAGAGCGAATCGATTTGGAATGCTTTGACTTTCATAGGGTCTTCACCTTTTGGAACAACATACCAAATCTTGACCCGGTAATCCTTTGCGGTGGGTGGTTTGTAGGTGAGGGTTAATGTTTTACTGCCAGCATCGTCCTTGAACGTAACGGCGTTCTTGCCTGCTTTCAGTTCGACGACTCCACGGAACTTTCCTGCAACAGTGGTATCGAGAGAAGTTTCAGCGGTTGTCTTGAGTTGAAGTGCGCCTTTGGTTGTCCCTTCGACAACAACAAGCGGATAGCGAAAGACATCGCCATCTTTGACGTTAGTCACTTCAACGGCATTTGCAAATGGGCTTGCTGCGAGAAGTGCGAAGGTTGCTGTGCCCAGGCATGTTGCCTTGAGCGAATTGAGGATTGACCGTTTCATTGTCTATCTCCTTTAGGGGCCTTTCGGGGTCAGAGGCAGGGCGGCAATCGCCCGTAACCGGATTATGGCGAAGGAATATGGGGGGGCCTCGTAACTGAATGTTAAACCCACTTTGATCTTACTCTTCCGGGGAGACACCTTCGTGGGTTCCTCGAACGAGTTTGTGTCCTCGGGATTCACGGACGTCAAAAGAATCAGGTCGGCCATGGGATCGACTTGAGATGCATTCTCAATCGTCATTTTGAGCTTATGAGATGTGGATTCGGCGTTTATGATCTTCAGAATAATCTGTCCATCGCTCTTTTGCAGACCGGCCAATACATACAGGTCCCGCGTGTCGGTTCGCAATTGTGTCGGCAGGACAACGTCCGGCCGGTTCAGCGAGAACATCTGCTGAACATAGTAGGAGGGCTGACCGTACACCCTGTGATTATCGAAGTAAATCATATCAGGCGCCCAGTCCAGATCATTGACGTTACATAGAAGCGGCGCATAGGAGGCCATGCTGACAACATCGGCATTCCTCTCCATGCCAAGCATAAAGCTGGCTTCCGCCAGGGCGGAATACAGATGGCCATGGCCGTTATTGAACGGCGTATTTCTTCCTGGCGGCGGGCAATCCACATGGTTCAAGATCTGTGCATATTCGCCCACGTAAATGCGCGGCGCTGTCCGGCTGTAATTGTCATAACGCGTGGTCATCTGAAAAAAGCCTTCGGGCTTGATTTGCTGAAGTGTAGGATAAAGGTGGTCATCCACAAGTTCGGGGCGGGCCCGGTCCAGACCAGGCGTGCCGGCGGCGGAGATGACAACTACATCCGGATACTTTTCCTTTATTGCTTTCTGAAATGCCGTGAATATCTCGGCCGTGCTGGCCTCGTTGCCGATCTCCACGTAACGCAGGTCGAAGGGTTTCGGATGCCCGTTGCCGGCACGCATCGCACCGTACTTGCTTGTGATGGGTCCCCGTGCGTACTCGACAGCATCCACGGCTTCCTGCACGAGCAATTCAAGCTCCCTGCCCGTTTGCTTCTGCCCGCCATTCCACCAGGGACAAGACGTACCGCAATAGGCTACGTACAGCGACGGGCAGCCCATGTCTTCAGCGAATTGAAGCATTTCATGATACCCGAAGCCATGATCGACGTGATACCCCCACATGCTCCATCCGTCTTGACGCGATGCCGGATCGCCGATGGTATTCTTCCACCGGTACGCTGTCTCGTGCGATGCCCCTTCAACAAAGCTGCCGCCCGGGAAACGGAGGAATCCCGGCTTCAAAGCAGCCACCATTTCGGCGATGTCCGTTCGAAGTCCATGGAACCGCTGTCGCTCCAGCGTTTCGGCGGGAAACAGCGTAACTGCGTCCAACCAGACAGTGCCGGGGGTGGAGACGCTCAAGACCAGCTTTGCGCTCGGTTCCGAGGCGTTGGCAAGCAGGATGCATCTGAACGGCTTCCACTGCTCTGTTAGCTTTGAGATGTGGCTTGTGGCA
Organism: uncultured Planctomycetota bacterium; assembly: GCA_964466285.1. Classification (GTDB taxonomy): domain Bacteria; phylum Planctomycetota; class PUPC01; order PUPC01; family PUPC01; genus CAYXNI01. The sequence continues at coordinate 4,262 of CAYXNI010000047.1, forward strand.
AGCGTTTTGCCTTTGGCGCCCTCCAGTGAGGCGAGGAGATCTCCTTGGAAACCAGGCTTGCACCTGGCGTAGAACGTCAGTTGATATCGGGCGTTCTTCCGGACGGGCATGCCCCAGAAGCCCTCGTTGACGACCCCAACCTGCGCGGATTCCAGGCTCTCCACATCGAGTCGCAAACTATGCGGCGAGGTCTGGTTAAGCGGAGTGGCGTTATCCAGGGACATGGTCGCCTTTGATCCCTTGCTCTTATAAAGTGACCAGGCAGGCAGAGGCGAACTGTCAAAAAACTCCCACTCGTGGCTCCATCCTCCCCAGCCGACTACGTGACCATCTACGATATTGCACCCGCCGGGAACGCAAGAGCTTTCCATGTTGCCGTTGCGAACCATGTCCGCATGGAGCCCGCCTTGGCCGGCGTGACTAATCTCCTCGAAAAAAACGCCGTACATGTGCGGATTGACTTCCGGCCCGCGTTTTGAATAATCGATGGTAACCAGGGATTCCCCGGCATTGGCCAATGGGCTTGCTGCGAGAAGTGCGAAGGTTGCTGTGCCTAAGCATGTTGCTTTGAGCGAATTGAGGATTGAGTGTTTCATTGTCTATCGCCTTTAGGGGCCTTTCGGGGCCGGAGGCGGGGCGGAAATCGCCGGTAACTGGTGAAAAGTAAATACCGACGAAAGAGGGAATAGTGAGTCAAAGGCACGCTTGGCTTTCTCATACGAACCTTTAGCATAGGGCCATGGCTTCATGTTCCAGGCATGTTCCGCATAATAGGGAATGCAAGGGAGAACCATTGCCAGGTGCCCTTCGTCATTTCCCCCCTCGCCAGGGAAGTCCCACGTCGAGAGGAGGCTGCCCATGACTTTATCCGCGTATTGGCGGCAGTCGTCGGCGTTCGCCCCGATCGGTGCGCCGAAGGCGCTCTCCTTGCCGAACCGCGTGACGGAGAACTCGTCGTAAATCCACTTGCCCTGGGCGATGGCCTTCTGGACGGACCCCTGGAGAATGTACAGGGGCGTCCAGGACGTGTTGCACAGTTCCCATCCTGCCGCGAGCATTCCCGCCGGATCCCCGCCCCAATTCTTGCTGTAGAAATCAACAACGATGTTCTTTTTGTGCGGGCTCAAGTCGCCATCATTGGGTCCGGGCCCATTCCAAAACATCATTTTGATATCGGGGTTCTTCTCTTTGAGGTAAGTCAGCATCTTGACAGCTTCGGCGCCATTGCAACCGCCTTCGCCATAGACAGGTCCAATATGATAATAGGGCAATTTGCCATCGGGCCAGCCTTTGGCGAACTGGTCGTACGAGCGTTGCGTGGCGACTTTGACGAAGTTCCAAAAGCGTTTATCCCCAGCGAGATTGTCGCCGGCGGGCCATTGATAGGCGCCTTTGCCGTCCGCTTCATCCACATAACCTGCGAACTTGTCCTTCTTGTTGAAATCAACGAGCAGTGTGGCCCGCCAGAACGGATCGTTCGGCCGCATCTCGTTGTGAGGAATGAGGAAGACGCCGCGAACCCGCGCGTATTCAATGACATCGTCCATCTCTTTCTTAGTCCAGGCGTTGTTAGCGTGCAGGTCATTAAGGTCTGTCGCTCCATTGCTACTTTCAAATGCGGCGCCGGCCCACAGGATTTCGCTGGTGTGGAGCTGTAAAATGCGGACTTTGTAGAACCGCATAAGATCAATTCCTTTTTTAACGAATTCTGGCGGATGGTATCCGATGCGAATGTCTAATTGTAGAGCACGGAAGGGCCTGTCGGCGTCATCCTGGATGAGGAGCTTGGGGAGGGACAAGCCTTTGCCTTCGTCGTGAAGGGCCTGCACGAGCGTCATCATGCCGAAAGCGATCGCTTGATAGGAACCGCCTTCAACGGTCGCGGTTTTGTCAATGTTCAGCGTATAAGCATCGATGGATTTGTATTTGGGGTTGCCCTTCACCAACTTCAGAAAGATGTCTCCTGCTTTGGGAACACCTACTGCGACCGTTGGCCGTGTCGCACGATACAGCGTCACGATATCATTGGCGAGAACGTCGCCCAGCGGCTTCAAACTCTTATCGCTCACCGTAATGGCAGGAGCAGGGCCCAACATGATTTGTCCTGGTGACAACGTCATCTTCTTCGGTTCCGGCAGAAACAATGGCCCGGCGGCCTGCAACGACAAGGCACTGGCCAGAAGACACGCACCTGCCAGGAAGGCACGAACACCGATTGAACGCAAACTGAAATGACTCTTCATTGTAATAACTCCATTCAACTGGGTTGCAGGTTCTGATACATTCAATTGCCAGATACTTGTCGCCCTGCACTAGCTTGGCCTTGTAGCGCCCCTGAAACAGGTGCCGGCGCGGCCGTTGCCAACGCGGTGTGCCATTGCTGGGCGATCCAGGCGTAGCCGACGGCGTTGGGGTGAACCGTGTCGGCGGTCATACCGGTTGCGAAGGGAAAGCCGGTGTTCAGGTCCACAATCGCCACGTTACAGCCCGCCGCCCGCTTTTGGCTGACCAACGCGACGAGGCCCGCATTGTACGCGGCGACCCAGGCATTGTCGGGAGAGAAAACGGGAACGATCTTCGCCAAGAACAACATGCTCTTGGGAGCCTGGGCATGGACCGTGTCGATGATGCTGGAGACGTTGCCGACGGACGCGGGCACGTTGTTGTCGTTGATGTCATTGGTGCCGGTCATCATGACGATGAAGGCGGGAGTTTTCCCGCCGGCGGCCAGTGTCTTCAGCCAATTACCGATGTTGTCTCGAACCGCGAGTGTCCTCCAACTCTCGACCGTGCCGCCACAGTGCCAGGTCTGATCGACGGGCTTGGTGGGCAAGCTGCGGCCCGGATTGACGTTGGTGGTCCCGACGAACTGGAAAGAATAGCCGGCGGCGGTGAGACTTTTGTAAAGCGGGGCGCGCCACCCGGCGTCCACGGCTGGGTCGCTGGAGTAGCCGGCAGTGAGCGAGTCGCCGACGGGCATGACCGCTCCGATAGCAGTCGCCGCACTTGTCTTCTCTCCCGGCAGGGCATACTGAATGTCCGGCAGGGGTTTCCCCTCGGCGTCAGTGACCCGCAGGTTGGCGCCCCAGTCGCACCAATCCCACGCGCCGGAATTGACCACTTTCATCAGGAAGAGGTTGTCGCCCTTGCTGAGCTTGATATTCACGTTGTCCTGATCCAGGCCGCATCCGCGACCGTCGGGATGCGTCAGAATCAGCTTCCCGTTGTGCCAGACCTTGCAGCCGGCGCCCGAGCCGATGCGCACCTGCGCGGCCCGCTCGTCCGGCGACTGCACAACAGCCGCCACATAGGCCGCCTGCCGGACAACGGGGTAGAGACAACGCCCGAGGTCCAGGAAGCTGCCGCCACGGATGACTTCACGCCACACCTTGCCGCCGGCTTTCTGCCCGGCTGACGGCTTCGCGCCGGCCTCGTCGATGAAGGCGGCATCGAAGCCGCTGTTCGTCTTGCCCGCGCCGTCGAAGGGGCCCAGGACCAGGAACTTCGGGCACAGATCGAGCTTGTCGATCCACGGGTTGGCCGGCAGCCGGTTCAGGGAGAGTTCTCTCCACATCTTCCGGGTCATGTGAGTCGTAAGCATGTGGCGGTACCAGTTGTACATGCCTTCGCCGTCTTCCTTGGGACGCCAGCAATTCGGCCCGCAGTTGCCGTAGGTGTCCGGGTTGATGAGGAGTCCGTCGGGATAGAGATGGTGCCACTCCATCGTCATCTGTATGGCGTGCAGCCACTCGTGCACCTGGATTTCGCCGCTGCCGCAGGTGCTGCCATCCCCTGCATCGTTGAATCCGGCGTAGGTCGCGCCCTTGCAGCAGGAGCCCCAGGTGTCGGCCCTGCAGTTGCGGTCAAGCCCCTTCGAGAGAGCGTACACGGTGACGTTGTCCGCATCGCCGGGCTGCATGTCCGTTAAGTACGGCGTGCAGTCGCGGGGGTGGGGAAAGCCGGCGAAGCTGGTCAGCGGCTTGTCGATCACCACGGTCTCCCACACCAGCCGGCAGTTGCCCAGGCTCGCCTTCCACACCTCGCCGGCCCAGGCGGCGGTCGCCTTGTCCACGTCCTTGATCTGCTTCTCGTTGTACGTGTTGGTGACCGGCCCGATGGCGACGGTGCGGAAGATATACACTCTGACCTTGTAGACCCCGGCCTTGGCGGGGTCCTCGTTCGGCTTCACTTTCTTGTGCAGTTCGGCGAACTTACGGCGCAGTTCGACGCGCTCCTCCGGAGTCGTCGGCGTCGAATCGTAGATGTTCTCGTAATGCAGGAGCGCGGCATCCCAGTCGCCGGCCTGTTCGGCCTTGACCGCCGCCTCGCGCTCGGCTTTCGCGTCAACCGCTGGAGCGGCCGCCGCCGCCGTCATGACCCCGGCCAAACACAGACCCAGTGCGACCGCAGCTTGATTCAGCATGTCTCAACCTTTCTTTATTTTCCGCTTCCACCTCCGGCCTTCCATGCCGGATATTCTTCCAGAATTACAATGCGCGGATGGTATCACGCCCACATGCCCTGTCAATAGGCGAACTGGCTGAGTCAGGGCGAGGGGTGAGACCTTGTGACCCACCCGCGCGCCGTCTCCGCCCCCGCCCCCTCGATTGAAGGTGGTGGGGCCAACGGCACAGAAACGGATGAAGATCGCACTGAAGGGCTTGCAGAAATGACAAAAGAGAGCACAGTACGGGGGTCACTTGCCCCACTCTTGGCGTGCCAAAAGGAGGTGCCCCATGCTGTGCTCTGGAGAGTATGTTACCATGATTCGCTCGAAGAACCACTCGTTTGATTTGAGAAAGACTCTGGTCCGCTCCGAACGCGAGCGTGGGATTCGAGCCACCGCCCGCGAGTTCGCCGTGCAGCGGAAGACCGTCCGCACGTGGAAAGCACGATACAAGGCGGAGGGACTGGCCGGCCTCACGAGCCGATCCTCGCGGCCTATTGACCTTTGCATCGATAAAGAAGCACATCATAGGGGAAGCCCAGCGTGATCGAAGGACGAGCGGAGCAAGGATGTCGTGGAGCGCTGATCGCGGAGCGACACCGCCAGTTCCTTCCGCAAGTGCTTACTATATTAACCGCAAATTCAGACGAGCGTTAAAGCGGTCCGAGATCGAGAAGTGCAAGTTGCATGACATCCGCAGTACGGTCGGCACCCGCTTGGCGGAAGTTGACGTGAACCAAGCCATTACGGCCAAGTTCCTCGGGCACAACGATATCGCCACGACTGCGAAATATTATCAAAAAATCCGGAGGGAGGTGTTGCGGGCAACGCTCGAGAAGCTGAATGCTGCGACAGACACGATGTGACAAAGGGAACGAAAATCGTGTGACACCCCATGTGACATTGAGGCTTTGAGGCCGTGTATCGAACGCTCCCAAACGAGAAAGCCCCGCAGCGTAAGTTGCTGTGGGGCTTTCTCTTTTGACTGGTGCCGAAGGGGGGAGTCGAACCCCCACAGCCTTACGGCCACTAGGTCCTGAACCTAGCGCGTCTGCCAGTTCCGCCACTTCGGCGAAGATAACGGTTCATCTGGAGATTGTACGCGCCGCTCTCAGGAAGTCAAGCACGCGGGTTTTGTCTTGTGTGACCGTTCCTGGGGCTGTGTGTGTTCGGCAGGGGCGGTTTGGGAACCGTATGTGTTTGGCGTGTGGCAGACGAAGAGGGCGACCCAGCGGGCCGCCCCTGCGGAAGCGCGGCAGACACTTGGGATCGTCGCTCCGTGATGTGCCAAAGCGTGCGCCGGTCTGCTGCACTGTCGGCCGCCAACGCAAAGGATTACCACGCATGCTTTGGAGCGAACATGGTCTTGTTCGGGATCAAGGCGGTGGGGTTGTCGGGCAACGGCCGCGGAGCTTGGGGAACCCGGCGGAGGGGTGTGTCGAGGGTACGTGGAGAATCAACCGGGCGGTGGGGCAGGCATTCTTGCCTGCCACCTGTCCGACAGGAATGGCGGCCCCACCAGTCGAGGTAGTTTCTCAACGGAGATAGTTTCTTAGAACCTGTCTTAGAACCTTGACTCTTAGCCGCTGATTTGTGACAATCTCTGTCCAGATGAGTGGCAGCACGAAGGTTTTCACCGTCGGGACCGAGGGGGTTTGTTCGCCGGCAATCCGTGAGGCGGCAAGGATTCTGGCGGCCGGCGGGCTGGTGGCGTTTCCGACGGAGACGGTTTACGGGATCGGGGCCGACGCCGATGACCGTGCGGCGGTCGACCGTTTGTACGAGGTGAAGGGGCGGCCTGCCGAGAAGGCGTTGAGCTTGCACCTGGCCGACCGGGAGGACCTGGGCAGGCACGTACGTTCGGTTCCGGTGCTCGGCCGGAAGCTGGCGGACAAGTTCTGGCCGGGGCCGTTGACGATTGTGTTCGGCCGGGGGCCCGAGGCGGTCGGCGTGCGGCTGCCGGCGCACGAGGTGGCGCGGGCGTTTCTGCGGGCGTGCGGCGTGGCGGTGGTGGCGCCGAGTGCGAACCTTTCGGGCGAGGCGCCGGCGTCGACGGCGGCGGAAGTGCTGGCGGTGTTCGACGGGAAGATCGACGCGGTGCTGGACGGTGGTGCGGCGCCGCTGCGTGAGGCGAGCACGGTGGTGCGTGTGTGGGCCAGCGGGTGGGAATTGCTTCGTGAGGGCATTATTTCGGAGTCGAGCATCGAGCGGGCGCTGAAGAGGAATGTGCTGTTGATCTGCACGGGGAACAGTTGCCGGAGCCCGCTGGCGGAGGCGGTTTGCCGCAGGGTGCTGGCTGAACGGCTAAAGGTTCGGGAGAGTGAGCTGGCGGGGATGGGTTATGCGGTGTCGTCGGCGGGAACGGCTGCGGCGGGCGGGTCGCGCGCGAGCGAGAGCGCGGTGACTGCGGGCAGGCGGGCGAGGCTGGATTTGTCGGGGCACCGGACGCGTGCGCTGACGATCGAGATGTTGAAGGAGGCGGATCAGGTGTA
>CAYXNI010000048.1:0-11122 GCA_964466285.1 uncultured Planctomycetota bacterium
TTTTTGTGTTGCACGCTGGCACCGACGCCCCTATGATTCTGACAAGCTGTTTCGGAATCGCACTCAGCAAGATGAGGCACGGGATGTCGAAGAAAAACGGGCCGGTGTGCTCGGCCCGGGGACTGGGGTTTGCGGTGTTCTCGGCCGGCGCCGTGTTGATGTGCGTGGAGATCGTCGGCGGCCTGACCATCGCACCGTACTTCGGCAGCAACGTGTTCGTGTGGGGAAGCGTTATCAGCGTCTTCATGGGTGCGCTCGCCCTGGGGTACATGGCCGGGGGCAAGGCGGCGGACGCGGGGCCGCGGGCCTGGATGCTGGGGGGCCTCCTGGGCGCGGCAGGGGTGCTGGTCCTGCTGGTGCCGTGGCTCGGACCTGTCGTGAACCGGGCGCTGCTCGAGGCGGACCTCGGGCAGTGGCTGAACCCCTTGCGGGCGCTGGCCGCGGTCGCGGCGCTGTTCTTCCTCCCGAGCATGCTGCTCGGAATGATTTCTCCGATCGCCGTACGGATCGCGTCGACCGGTCTTGGATCGATCGGGCGGGTGGTGGGTCGCTTGTACGCGCTCAACACGCTCGGGAGCGTCGGCGGCGCGCTGGCGACGACGTTCGTGCTGACGGTGTTCCTGGGGAACCGGGCGATTCTGTTCGGGTGCGGCGGAGTGCTGGTGCTGGCGGCCGCGGCGGTCGCTCTGATGAACCGCACGACGGCGGCCGGGGCGCGGGCGCCGAAGGCCGAGACGAACGTGGCCGCTCCCGCCAGGAGCCTCGTGCCCGGGTTGCGCCCGATGGTCTTCGCGTGCGGGATGGTGCTGATGAGCCTTGAGATCGTGGGCGGCGCCGAGATCGCACCCTACTTCGGCAGCAGCGTGTTTGTCTGGGGCAGCGTCATCACGGTGTGCCTGTGTGCGATGGCGCTCGGCTACCGGCTGGGCGGACGGCTGGCGGACCGGCGGCCGGCGATGGATACCCTCGCCGCGGTGGTGGTCGCGGCCGGGGTGGCCACGCTCGTGATTCCGATGGCGACGCCCGCCGTGTGCAGGACGATGCAGGCGGCGGCGTGGGGCGGCGGCCTGAACGTGCTGCGGCCGCTGGTCGCTGCCGCCGTGCTCTACGCCGTGCCGGTCATGCTGTTCGCCATGGTCGCACCCTTCGCCGTCCGGCTGTCGACCGCCGGGGTCCGCGCGGCCGGCGGGGTGGCCGGGCGGCTCTATGCCCTGTCGACGCTTGGGAACATGGTCGGCGTCCTGCTCACCACGTTCGTGCTGATCTCCGCGATTGGGAAGACTCATCTGCTGGAGCTGGCTGGTGTGGTGACCGTGGTGGCGGCGGTGGAGGCGATGCTCGCGTTCAACCGGTCCGCGGGCGTGCCGCGCCGGGGCGTGGCCGTGTCCGCGCTGCTGCTCCTGGCGGTGGCCGGCTTTGTGCTCGTGCCCAAGCCGCCGCTCGTGCAGGTGGCGGACAGCGGCGAGAAAGTGGCCGGCTCGAGCAAGGGGTGGACGGTGGTCGGGCAGGACGGCTATTACGTCCTGCGGCGCATCCTGGAAGAACGGGAATCGCCCTATCATCATATCGCGGTCATCGAGGAGAGGACGCTTCCGGTCGGGCTGCCGTTCGATACCGACGAGATGCGGCGGATCGACGTGGAGAGGACGACGCCATACGGCGACCGGCGCCAACTCCGCTTTGACCAATACGTGGAGAGCGCCGTGCAGATCCGCCCCGACAACAAGGGCGACTGGGTAATCAGCGACCCGTACACGTCCGGCACGACGTACGCTGACATGCTGCACCTGCCGCTGATCTTCAATCCGGACGCCAGGTCCGTCCTCATCATCGGGGGCGGCGGCGGCGTAGTCCCGACGCTGTTCAAGAAACTCTACAAACAGATGACGGTCGACGTGGTCGAGATCGATCCCGTGGTGGTGGATGTGGCCGAGCGGTGGTTCGGCCTTGTCGCCGACGGCCGGGTCCGCGTACACGTCCAGGACGGCCGCATGTTCGTGCACAACAGCCCGCAGAAGTATGACCTGATCCTGCTCGACGCGTACACGGCGGGCGGGCGCATTCCGGCCCACCTGACGACGCGCGAGTTCCTCGAGGACGTCCGCGGGCACTTGCAGCCGAACGGCGTAGTCCTGATGAACGTCATCAGCCCCGTCTCCGCCGACGGGCCGAAGAGCAGGCTGTTCCGCGCGGAACTCAAGACGTTCCGCGCGGTCTTCGGTTCAGAACACGTATACGCGTTTCCGAAGGTCCTGACGGAGCGGTGGACACCGGAGGAATCCAACAACGTCATGCTGATCGCGACCGGGCCGGGGCACGCTCGGCGGCTGGGAGAGGCGGAGATCGGGCAACTGGCCGTCCACTACTGCGACGCGAAGAGAATCGGAATCCCGAAGGTCAAGGAACACGCGGCCAACATGCTGACGGACAAGGAGCTCTCAGAGGTGCGGCAGGACAACGTGCCTGTCCTGACGGACGACTACGCGCCCGTCGACCTGATGGTCGCGAACCTGCGTTGAGCCTCGGGGGTTGATTTCCCATCACGGAAAATACGAAGGGCACGAGGGGGAGATGACTCTTCCGGCATGAGGATGCCCGGACCCGCACAGTCTTTGGTACGGTTGCGGTTTCCGCTTCGCTTTTCCCGTTTCGTGGTTTGTGTTATCATCATCGGACGCGGCAGTTGCACTTTCAATCCGAGGGTCTTATGGGCGAGATGTATCCGGACGGCCTGCTGCTTTCGGTGACGCAGCCGGGCCAGTACGTGGGCGGCGAGTGGAACTCGGTCGTGAAGGACCACGCGGGCCTGAAGCTGACGATGGCCCTCGCATACCCCGACACGTACGCGGTGGGGATGTCGCACCTGGGGCTCCAGATCCTGTACTCGATGCTGAACGACCGGCCGGACGCCGCGGCCGAGCGGGCCTTCGCACCGTGGCCCGACATGGAGAAGGCGCTCCGGGCGGCCGGGACGCCGCTCAGGTCGCTCGAAACGCATACGCCGCTCTCGGAGTTCGACGCGCTGGGCTTCTCGCTCCAGCACGAGATGACATACACGAACATCCTGACGATGCTCGAACTAGGCGGCATCCCGATCCTGTCCGCCGAGCGGCGCGACCGGGACCCGATCATCATAGCGGGCGGGCCCGGCGCGCTCGCGCCGGAGCCGCTTGCCGATTTCATCGATCTGTTCGTCATCGGCGACGGCGAGCCGGTGATGAACCCGCTGGCCGATGCGCTGATCGCGACAAAAGGGATGCCGCGGGCGGGCCGCCTCCTCGCGCTGGCGCACGGGCTGCCGCACGTGTACGTGCCGTCGCTTTATGATATTTGCTATAAGAGCGGATCGGGCCTGCTGGCGGTCATCACTCGCCAGGCCGGGTTGCCGCCGTCGGTGCGTGCGGCCGCCGTGCGGAACCTCGACGCGGCGCCGTACCCGACGCGCCCGATCGTGCCGTTCGTGCGGACGGTCCACGAGCGGGTGACGCTCGAGATCATGCGCGGCTGCTCGCGCGGCTGCCGGTTCTGCCACGCCGGCATGACCAAGCGGCCCGTCCGCCGGCGGAGTGTCGGGACGCTGCTGGAGCAGGCGCGGCTGGCGGTCGAGGCGACGGGCTACGATGAGATCAGCCTCGCGTCGCTGTCGAGCAGCGATTACCCGGACCTGCCGCGGCTGCTGGAGGCGTTCACGAGCGAGTTCGGGCCGAGGCACATCAACGTGAGCGTGCCGTCGCTCCGGGTGAACGAGCAGCTTCGGGACCTGCCGAAGTACATCCGAAACGTGCGGAAGTCTGGCCTGACGATCGCGCCGGAAGCGGCGACTGAGGCGGTGCGCCGCGCGGCGAACAAGATGATCACTGACGACGACCTGTTCGAGGGCGTCCGTGCGGCATACGCGAGCGGGTGGATGACGATCAAGCTGTACTTCATGATCGGATTGCCCGGCGAGACCGACGAGGACGCGGCGCGGATCGCGGAGCTGGCCGACAAGATGTCGGAACTGCGGCGCGAGACGGGGAAGGGGCCGGGCATCATCAACGCGGCTATCTCGTCGTTCGTCCCCAAGCCCCACACGCCGTTTCAGTGGGAACCGATGGCGGCGCCGGACGTGCTGCGCGCACGCCAGGAGATGATCAAGCGGACGGTGCGGAGCCGCCGGGTGAAGCTCAAGTTCCACAAGATCGAGACGAGCGTGATCGAGGGCGTGTTCGCCCGGGGCGACCGCAGGCTCGGCCCCGTCCTGCTCGATGCCTGGCGGAACGGCGCACGCATGGACGCATGGGACGAGGGGTTCAACTGCGAGGCCTGGCGGAAGGCTTTCGCGGGTGCGGGGTTCGATCCGGTCGCCGAGTTCGCGCTCCGGCCGCGGGACGTCGACGAACTCCTGCCGTGGTCGATGATCGACGTGGGCGTACGCCGCGAGTTCCTGATGGAGGAACGAACGCGCTCCCTGTCCCGCGAGTGGACGCAGGACTGCCGGCGGGGTGGGTGCTTACACTGCGGGGTTTGCGCGGCGGAGGGGCTGTGATGTGGGAGGCATTGACCACAGACAGGCACGGATCGAGACGGATGGGCGTTGTGACCGTCGCAAGGCGGCGGGTGATCGTTTTTTGTGTTTGACCTAGGCAAGAGCTTTAGAATATATTAGTGAGTGATACTTGATCTCCGGGCTCGGGAAAACGGGTACATGAGCCAGAGCAGCGCACGAACGTTATTCGATCTCCCCCATTCTCATTTGCCCGGCGCGGGCAAGTACGAGGTATTCCACGTCGACGCGTTTGACTGGCTTTCCGGCGCGCAGCCCTGCTCGATTCACGGCGTTGTGACCGATCCGCCGTATGGCCTGTTGGAGTACACGCCGAAAGAACTGGAGAAAATGAAGAACGGGCGCGGCGGCGTTTGGCGGATTCCGCCGTCGTTCGACGGCTGCCAGCGGAGCCCGCTGCCGCGCTTCACGGTGTTGAGGGATGAGGACAAGGAGGCGTTGTGCTCGTTCTTCGCCAGGCTGGCCGAGCGGCTTATGCCGGTGCTCGTCCCCGGCGCGCACGTGTTCATTGCGACGAACCCGCTGGTTTCGTACCTGGTTTACGAGCCGCTGATCGCCGAGGGATTCGAGAAGCGGGGTGAGATTATCCGGGTCGTTCAGACGTTGCGCGGCGGAGACCGGCCCAAGAACGCGCATCGCCAGTTCAGCGGGGTTTCTGTCATGCCTCGGTCGTGCTGGGAGCCGTGGGGGCTGTTTCGCAAGCCGTGCGAAGGCCGGGTGCAGGACAATCTGCGCAAGTGGTGGACAGGGGGGCTCAGGCGGATTTCGGAAGAGGAGCCGTTCAAGGACCTCATCTTTTCGTCGCCCGCGCGGGGAGCGGAACGCGAGATGGCCCCGCACCCTTCCCTGAAGCCGCAGCACTTTCTCAGGCAGATCGTTCGGGCCTGTTTGCCTCTGGGGAAGGGTACGATTCTTGATCCCTTCATGGGCTCCGGTTCCACGATTGCGGCGGCTTCGGCCTGCGGGCTCAATGCGATCGGGCTGGAAGTGAACAAGGAGTACTTCGACCTGGCCCGCAAAGCCATACCAGGCTTGGCAGCCTACACGCCTTCCGAGGTGAATGGGAATGGTACAAAGCGGTGATTTCAACAGTTCGGTTCCACTGCCGGCGGGACTGACCATCACCTCGATCAGGAAGGCGATCGAGTACGTGGAGCGCGAGCTCGCGGAACTTGTCGAAATCTACTATGAGCAGGCCAACGTGTTCAGCGGTATCGTGGGCATCTTCGCGACCAGAGCGCTCGATGCGAACAGCGTTTATGAGAAGAGTCGCGATAAGGACATGGCGCAGCAGCGGTTTCCTGACCTTAAGAAGAGAGGGAGCGGTCCGAATCCGTCGCCTCACGAGTCATTGGAGTGCAAGGGGAGCAAGCGCCCTTGGGCCGTCCAGTCTCACTACGATCATCCCGGCTGGTACATTGTGTGGCGCTACCTCGTCGATCCAACGTGTTCGCTCGAACCGAACCGGCCGGTGATCATCTGGCGAGTTGACGTTGCTTTCGTCGAGAAGGCAGACTGGAAGTACGAGGGCAGCACGGCGGGGGCTGCAGGGGGCGGGCGAACGCACACGTTCGGTCTGCGCAACCCGGCAAGCAAGCTGAAGGACAAGGCCGTCTATCGGCGCTCGGATGTGAAGGTCTCCGGCGGAAAAGCCATCCCGCGAAACGGTTCGTAGGCCCCCTGCTCGCCTTGACTTTGGTGCGGCGCTCCTGTAGTTATGCCGGTCGTGCGCATCAATCGACCCCCATTGTGCTGAGGAGACGTTCGATGGCGAAGCTCAATCTGTTGCCGCTGCCGAAGTCGGTGCGTGAGGCGAAGGGGAACTTCCGGCTGGAGGGCGGCCTGCCGATCATCCTGAGCCCCGGCGGCGGGACGCCGGGCGGCGGGACGCCGGGCGGCGAGACGCCGGGCGGCGAAAAGGAGGCCAACGCGGCGTGGTCGCTCGCCGGCGAAGCGGACCGCAAGGCGGGCGTCACGCTCGCCATCGAGCGCATGGGTAAGCTGGACGGGATCGGGCGGCGGATTCTGCTGCTGATCGCCGGGCGCGACGAGAAGCTGTACCCGGCGCTGAAGCGGCTGGCCGCTCCGCTGGCCAAGGCGCCGAAAAACGTGCGCGACCAGGCGTATGTGCTCAGGGTCACGAAGGACGAGGTCGTCGCCGCGGCAAGGTCGGCCCGGGGGCTCTACTACGCGGCCCAGACGCTGCGCCAGCTTCTCACCAAGAAGGGGCTGATCCCGTGCGTGACGATCGCCGACTGGCCGACGTATGTCTACCGGGGCGTGATGCTGGATATCTCGCGGTACAAGGTCCCGAAGCTCGAGGCGCTGTTCGAGCGGATCGAACGCCTGGCGTCCCTGAAGATCAACGTGTTCCAGCTTTATACGGAGCACACGTTCGGGTTCCGGCGGCATCCGAAGATCGCCGAAGGGTGCGACCCGATCACGGCGGAGGACGTGATGGAGCTGGACGAGTTCTGCAAGGAGCACTTCGTCGACCTGCAGGCAAACCTGCAGTCGTTCGGGCACCAGGGCCAGATGCTCGCGCTGCCGGAATACAACGACATGGCGGAATCGCCGCAGAGCCCGTTCACGATGTCGCCCGCCGTGCCGCGCACATACCGGATGCTGGACGACATGTACGCGGAGTGCCTGCCGGCGTACAGCTCGAAGCTGTTCAACGCATGCTGCGACGAGACGTGGGACCTCGGCAAGGGCCGGAGCAAACGCCTGGCGAAAAAGACGGGCGTCGCGCGGGTCTACCTCGGCCACATCAAGCGGATCAACGGCCTGGCGCACAAGTACGGCAAGCGAATGATGATCTGGGGCGATATCGTCCTGCAGCACCCGGAGATGATCCCGGACATCCCGAAGGACATCATCATGCTGGACTGGGGCTACAGCGCGAACGCGAACCTGAGCGGCGAGGGGAAGTTCGCGAAGGCGGGCCTCGAGCACTGGACCTGCCCGGGCGTCAGCACGTGGCAGCGGATCTTCGCGCACTTCAAAAACGCGAGCGGAAACATCGCACAGCGCGCCGTCCGCGGCGCGGAGGCCGGGGCGACCGGCCTGCTCAACACGGAATGGGGCGACGGCGGGCACCCGCAGATGCCGTCGGCCAGCTACCGCGGCTATGCCTGGGGCGCCGAACAGAGCTGGACGCCCTGCCTCAAGACCGATCCTGCCGATTTCACCCGGCGGTTCGCCTGGGCTTGGTTCGAGGACGAGACGGGACTGTTCGGCAAGCTCTACGCCGAGGCCGAGGCGATTGCGGCGGTGCCGATCGGCCGGGACGAGAACTACTGCCGGTGCTACGGTGCGTACTGGCAGCCGTTCCCGATGCCGGAGCAGGGGCTTGAGTGGGCGACGGCGGGGAAGATGGCGAAGGTTCTATCGCACGTGCGGCGGGCGCTCGGCATCGTCTCGCAGCTTGCCGACCTCTATCCGGAGCACTGCGACGTCCTCGTCGAGACGCTGTTCGGCTTGCGGCAGATGGCCTTCGTCACGAAGAAGGTCGAGTTGTCGCGAAAGGTCAACGAGTTCCAGGCGGCGGGCAAGAAGCTGCCCGCGAACGTCAAGAAGCAGGTGCGCGACCTCCTGGATGAGTGGCTCCATCACAAGGCCGAGTTCGAGCAGCTCTGGATGATAAAGAGCCGCCGCAGCCAGATCGCCTTCCGCCTGGGTCAGTACGATGAGCGGGCGGAGGACTATCGGAAGGTGGTGAAGCAGGGATAGGGCAGGGCTGTCAAACTGTTCTTGCGGGTTAGGGTAACGTCCTGTGCCCGTCGGCGAGAGCGGGCGGGCACCGCCAGACTCGGTTCCTCCCTCCTGCGATTCTCTCCGTTATTGTTCTGAGAAAACACTGAACTTTCGGCTGCCTCGCGCGTCTAATATGCTGTCCCCCGATTACCAATTTCTCTAAGTGCCAGGCACCCAGAAAGAAAGACCCGTCAGCGGCGGCGGCGCTTCTGCGTTTCCGCCTGTTTTTCCCTGAGATTTTTCACAAACGCGTTCAGGGCCTCAAGATCCCGCTTGAGTTCATCAGGAGGAGGAGGTGGCGCATTCCTGGCTCTCGCATCATCGTGAGCCGGTATACACCTTGAGCATTTAGTCATTCCCGCCTCTATATTCTCATAGTCGGCATCTAAGAATGTGACGCAGCGCAGTTGCTGTGTCTTTACACTATTGCGGAAACGTTGAACTACATCCCCAAAGACCACCTCCTCGACCGCGCGCTCCCAACTCGCCCGAAGGCGATCATAGAATTCCCCCGCCTGGCCGCGATACTCGTCCAGAGCCCCTCCCTTCGTGAACGTCTTTTCGGCTTCCTGTAGCAACTTTCTTAGGCAACTGATTCGTTCCCTCACTGTCATGGCACACCATGGCAATGCCCCCTCAGAGAGGCAACGCCCGACCCCGCCTGCTCCACGAACTACTGTCTGCGCGAGTGTCTTCACGCCTGCGCGGTCGGCCGCATTCTGAACGTCCACAAGAAACACAATGTCGTGCGTAAAGATCACCACTTGACGCTTCTTGGCTTCCTCAACGAGGCGTGCTGCCACACGCTCCCTCCACAAGTGGTCGAGAGAACAAACCGGGTCATCGAAAACAATGCCAAACCGGTGTGGGGAAGCGTCAAGTTCCGCTAAGAACGAGGCGAGCGCAATGATTTGCTGTTCGCCCTCACTTAGGACCTCAGACAACGTAGCGTTTGGGAACCTTCTGGCGTCGAGCGCCAGTTTGTGAAACAAAGCCCCCTTGCGCCCGCTTTCGATGATTCTCAACTTCAGGTGGTCAAGTCCCAAAGCTTGGAACTCCCTGTTCAGGGCGCTCCGCAGCGCTTTCGTGACGGCTTTGTCCATCAAGTTCCTGCCTGTTATCGTTATCTTGGTCGTATCAGTGGCGCCAATGCATTCTTCAAGACGATGGCGGAGTTGAAGTCGAGAAATCTGCTTGCGGACAATATCCTCGTTGGCTGCAAGTTGCCTTTTAGCGCTGAGCTCCTTGAACTCGGTTTCCAGCTTTGCCATTTCGGCTGGCCTTATCAGCGCGTCGAACTCTGCCGCTGTGCTCTCGAGCCTGTGGAGAAGTGTGGAAATTGGATCTGTTGGACTCGATCCCAGAGGCGGCAATGCGCTCCATTGCCCTGTACCACAGGCCGTGGTTATGGCCTGGACCCGCAAACGTGCAGATTCGAGGAACTCAGCGACCATCCTTGCCGCCTCTGGATCATCTTCTCGAATCTCGGCGAGTGTCTCAGCGTCCACCGACTCCGGACGAAGATCTATCTCGGAAATGCTCTTGAGAGCAGCCTCAAAACATGTTCTCTTCTGGGTGGCGATCTGTTGAATGTTGTGCCGCACGAAGTCGTCAAAGCGTCGAAGTCTTTGCGCTGCCTCTTCGTTTAAGACCTGTTGACACAGAACACACCGGCTTCCTTCTTGCATGACTGGAAATGGCAAGCCAGTGTATCCCGCCTGTTCCGAATACTTTCTGGCCGCTTCGAACATGTCTCTCCAAGGTCCCGAGCCGACCCCTGGGAGGGGTTCCTTCGCGAAATCCCGATCTGATGCCAAGCGAGCCGCTTCTGCCGCACTTCGTGCCGCAAGACAAGAATCCCGTAGCTCTCTGGCCTTCTGGTCTGATACTCGTTCCTCTATCAGAGCGACGGCTGTGAGCACGCGGTCGCCCCGCGCCTTGCGGCGACGCAAGTCTGCGGCTTTGGCCTCCGGCCCGGTGGCTTTGAACTGTGCAATCCTGGTTTCCAACTCTTGGCGCCGGCTTTCGTCTGATGACGAGAGATGCCCCAACTGCTTGAGTCCCTCGACGTGCGTGTTGTGATCAAGCGCACCCGCCACAACCCCGACCCGTGTTCCCTCAATCGCTCGCAGAAAACCGGCCGGTAGCGGCTCAATCTGTGGCAGTTCTCTTTGGATGCGGATCCGTAGCGAGGAGCAAAGAGAGGCTAGTTTCTCGAAAATGTCCAAACCGTACGGCAGATAGAAGACTTCATTGGCCTCGTCCACGTAGACTCGTGCACACAGAGAGTCGAACACGGCGATTTCCGCAAGACAATCAGGCGAAGGCTGACCAGCCCTCCATTCAACGGAAGCGTCTCTTCCGCCGGCGGAAATGTCGAAGGTGCAACCTGCCGGCTCAGGAGGAACCCTGTCAGCGTAAAGATTCGGCAGTATTGGGCGTTCCTCACCCCTGGCTCGGCAGGCGCGTTTGAGCACGCGGGAGTAGCCAGATTTGCCCGTGGCGTTGTCTCCGTAGATTACGGTCAATCCTTCATCTGCGAACTTCAGGATCTGATTGGGTATGAGCGCGTTGACGTTCTTAAGGTTACGCATGGCTTTCAACACCGTGGTCCATGCAGCGTTGGGGGTCAAAGGAAAGTCAGTTTCCAGCGCTGGACGGGGCGTCGGAACAGGCGTCGCCTCACTCTTGATGCCGTGGGCTTCCTTCAACATCAAGAGGATTTCTTCAGTGTCCTGGGCCGACAGGTGATTCTGTGAGAAAAGACGGCGCACGGCGTCACTCTGCCATGGAGGAAGGCGAATCGCCCAACGGACCACT
>CAYXNI010000049.1:0-10923 GCA_964466285.1 uncultured Planctomycetota bacterium
GGCGGGCACGTTCGATCCGCCCGTGTGGCTGTCGCGCGCACTCGGCCGCAACCTGCATGCGTTCCTGAACCTGCGGGGCCTGGTCAGGCGAGTGCGCGACATGGACCCGGACCTCCTCCACGTGTACGGCGCGTCGCTGGCCGGGGTCGGCGCACGCCTTGCACGCCGTCTCCGCAAGCCCTACGTGCTCGCGCTCGACGATCTCCCTGACCCGGGCCAGTCCCTGAGCCTCTCGCGCCGGTTCATCAGCCGCGTCATCGTCGGCAGCGACGCGCGCAGGGTTGACCTGGTGAACCGCTTCCGCCTGCCGAGGGGTGTGGTTGAGATTGTGCCCGACGGCGTGGAGATTGATGCGTCGCCCGGACGGAAGCCGGGGCTGAAAGGCTTCGGGATTCCCGTAGTCGGCACCATGGGCCGCCTGGTCGAGAGCCAGGGCCAGGAGCATTTCATCCTCGCCGCGCATGCCTTGGCGAGTCGGGGCCGCGACATGCACTTTGTCATCGCCGGCGAGGGGCCCGACCGCAAGAGGCTGCGGAACCTCGTCTGGCAGCTGGGCCTGGCCGGGCGCGTCACGTTCGCCCGGAGCCCGGTCGACGAGCTCGCCGTCCTGCGGGCCATCGATATCATGGTGATCCCCGCCCTGACCGAGTCGCTCGGCCTGCCCGTGATCGAGGCCATGGCGGCCGGCATCCCGGTGATTGCCACCAGCGCCGGCGGCATCTTCCGCGTCGTGGAGAACCGGAAGACCGGCATCCTTGTGCCCAAGAAGGACCCCGAGGCCCTGGCCCGCGAGATCGAGAACCTGACGGGCCATCCCGACATGGCCGCAGACCTTGCGGCGCGCGCCCGCGACGCAGTCGTACGCAATGCGAACATCGACGCCACGGCGCACCGCATGGCCCAGATTTACGACGCCATCCTCTCGGCCCGGCCGTCCCCGGTCCGGGACGCCGCGGCCGGCGGCGCGTCCAGCCCTTGAGCGCAGCCGCCCAGGGCCAGGCGCCCGCCCACGCCCCGCCGGGCCCAAGGAGGGAGGGCGCGAGGGCGAGGCTGTTCCATCAGGTGACGTCGCACGGCACTCTCCAAGTGAAGTGAGTCAAAGGAAGGGGAAATGTGTTTGACTGTTGATGTGGAAATCCGAGAATATATGTTTGTGATTGTTGATCCCGGAGCCACTCGGTACAGCGGAGAACCTTGAATGCCAGAACTGAGACGCGACCCCATTCTGGACCGGTGGAACATTATCGCGGCCGAGCGCGCGGCCCGGCCCTCGGACTTCAAGCACGAACCAACAGAGGTGAAGGGGGGGTTCTGCCCGTTCGACGCCGGCCACGAGGACAAGACGCCGCCCGAGATCATGGCCTATCGCGAACCCGGCACGCAGGCTAACAAGCCGGGCTGGCGCGTGCGCGTGGTGGCCAACAAGTTCCCGGCCCTCCGGATCGAGGGCGACCTCGACAAGAGGGGCGTGGGGATGTACGACCGCATGCAGGGCGTCGGGGCGCACGAGGTCATAATCGAGACGCCCGAGCACGTGGTCACGCCCACCAGCCTGTCGCCCGACCACTTCGCCGAAGTCCTGACCGCCTGCCGCGACCGGCTGGTCGACCTCAAGCGCGACACGCGGTTCAAGTTCGCCATCGTGTTCAAGAACGTCGGGTCGGTCGCCGGCGCTTCGCTGGAGCATTCGCATTCGCAGCTCATCGCCATGCCCGTCGTCCCGAACCTCATCATCCGCGAACTGCACGGCGCGCTGGAGTTCTACAACTACCGCGGGCGGTGCATCTTCTGCGACATCGTGCGGCAGGAGCGCGAGCACGGGACGCGCGTGGTCATCGACGACCCCGACTTCCTTGTGTTCGTTCCCTTCGCCTCGCGGTTCCCGTTCGAGACCTGGCTCATTCCGACGCGGCACGACTCGCAGTTCGAGCGGATTCGGCCGAACGAGCTCCGGCGGCTGTCGGACGTGCTGCTTAACGCGCTGAAGCGCATCGAATCCGCTCTCGAGAAACCGCCCTACAACTACATCATTCACTCCGCGCCGTTCAGGGTTCACGACGCCGAGGTGTCGCGCGGCCTCCTGGGCCCGCCGCCGGTGACCGATGGCGACGGCCTTGAGCACTATCACTGGCACATTGAGATCATCCCGCGGCTCACGAAGGTGGCGGGCTTCGAGTGGGGCACCGGCCTCTACATCAACCCCGTTCCGCCCGAGACCGGAGCGGAGTACCTTCGCGAGGCGGGGGCCTGACACGAAATTGATCGTTCGACGTTCGCCACTAAGGACCAGGAGTTCCAGAGGATTAGCATGAACATTGTTTTTGTGGCGTCTGAGGCGGCTCCCTTCGCCAAGACCGGCGGCCTGGCCGACGTGGCCGGAGCCCTGCCCAAGTTCATCCAGGAACTCGGCCACACGGTCTGCGTCTTCATGCCGTTCTACCGGCAGGTGAAACAGGGAAAGGAAAAGGCCGCCGACACGGGCAAGTCGGTCACCGTTTCCATCATGAACAGGAAGGTGACGGGGCGGATCTTCCAGAGTACGCTGCCGAACTCGAAGGTCCCCGTCTACCTGATTGAGAACGATGCCTACTATGACCGGGACGAGTTATACCTGGACCGGGCGAAGAATACGGACTACGCGGACAACTGCGAGCGGTTCGTGTTCTTCTCCCGCGCGGTTTTGGAGGCGTGCGACGCCCTCGGCATCCGGCCGGACGTCGTCCACTGCAACGACTGGCAGACCGGCCTGATCCCCGCTTACATCAAGACGCTTTACGCACAGGACCGGGCGGTCTCCCGGGCCCACACCGTTTTCACCGTGCACAACCTGGCGTACCAGGGGGTGTTCTGGCACTGGGACATGAAGCTGACCGGGCTGGACTGGGGGCTTTTCAACTGGCAGCAGATCGAGTTCTACGGCAAGCTGAACTGCCTGAAGGCGGGCCTCGTCTTCGCGGACGTCATCAATACCGTGAGCCGGCGTTATGCTCAGGAGATCCAGACGCCCCAACTGGGCTGCGGACTCGAAGGGGTTCTTCAGGAACGGACTGAAGACGTTTCCGGGGTCGTCAACGGCATCGACTACACCGTGTGGAACCCGGAGACCGACCCGCTGATCCCGGCGCGGTACTCGGCTTCCGACCTCGCGGGAAAGGCGGCGTGCAAGAAAGCGCTGCTCGAGCTCCAGAACCTTCCGCATCAAAAGCACACGCCGCTGATCGGGATCATCTCGCGCCTGGCTGCGCAGAAAGGCTTCGACATCCTGGAGATCGCGCTGCCCGAGATCATGAAGCTCGACCTCCAGATCGTTCTCCTGGGAACCGGCGACCGGAAGTATCACGAGCTCTTCGAGGCGGCCGCAAAGGAATACCCGAAGAGCATCGGCGTGAACCTCACGTTCAATAACACGCTTGCCCATCAGATCGAGGCGGGCGCGGACATGTTCCTGATGCCCTCCCACTACGAGCCTTGCGGGCTGAATCAGCTTTACAGTCTTCGGTACGGCACCATGCCGGTCGTACGCGCGACCGGCGGCCTGGCCGACACGATTGTCGACTGCATCCCGCGGACCCTGGCGAACGGGACGGCCACGGGCTTTGTCTTCGAGAAGTACAATCCGGCCGAGTTGTTCGACACGATCCGCCGGGCCCTCGACCTCTATCGCAGGCCGGCCGACTGGGCCGGGCTGGTCCGGAACGGCATGGCGCAGGACTGGTCCTGGCACCGGAGCGCGAGGGAATACGTCGAGCTCTACAAGAAGGCCTTGGCCAAGTCGTGAAAGGAGTTTAAGGTTTCAAGTTTCAAGTCTAAAGTTCAAAGTCTACGGCTAAGGGCGCGCCGCTCAAAGCGCTGGAACGGTTCCCACAACTTTAGACTTGAAACTTGAAACCTGAAACTCGAGGGAGGGAGGGCGAGATGAAAACCGTCCACTTCGCCATCTTCATCCACAGCCACCAGCCCGTTGGGAACTTCGACCACGTCTTCCACCAGTCCTGCGACCGGTGCTATCAGCCGCTGCTCGAGACGCTGGCTTCGTACCCCGAAATCCGCCTTACCATGCATTTTTCCGGCTCGCTGCTGGAGTGGATCGAGGCCAACCGCCCCGAAATCAGCGACTACGTCGCGGAGATGGTCCGGAGGGGGCAGATCGAGCTGATGGGCGGCGGGTACTACGAGCCCATCCTCACCATGCTGACCGAACAGGACCGCCAGGGGCAACTCCGCTCCTTCAGCGCCCACCTCCGCCGCCGCTACAACGCCCGTGTCCGCGGAGCCTGGCTCACGGAGCGCGTCTGGGAGCAGTCGCTCGTCTCCTCCCTCGGCGATGCCGGCATCGAATACACCGCGCTGGACGACTCTCACTTCCACAGCGCCGGCATCCCCGACTCCGCCCTGACCGGCAGTTTCATCACCGAGGACCAGGGCAACACCATCCGCGTCTTTCCCGGCAGCGAGCGCCTCCGGTACATCATTCCGTTCCACGACGTGGACGAGACCATCGGCCACCTGCGGAGTCAGGCGACCGAAGATGGCCGCCACCTCGTCACGTACGCCGACGACGGCGAGAAGTTCGGAATCTGGCCCAAGACGTTCGAGCACGTCTACGAGGACGGCTGGCTTCGCAGGTGGCTGGACGCGCTCCGCGCCAACGCCGCCTGGATCCGCTTCGTCACCGGCAGCGAAGCCGTCGACCGCCTCCCACCGGCAGGCAAGGCATACCTCCCGGACGGCTCGTACCGTGAAATGACGGAGTGGGCCCTGCCTGTCGCCACCCTCACCGAGCTTGAAGACCTGAAGCAGGACCTTGATGACCTTGGCCTCCAGCAGCGGGCGGGTCTGTTCATGCGGGGCGGCACCTGGCGCAACTTTCGGGTCAAGTACCCCGAGCTTTCTCTCATGTATGCCAAGATGATGCGCACGAGCGCCAAGGTCAACGCCATGACCGGCCGCGGCCGCAAGGCCGCCCTGACCGACCTGTACCGCGGGCAATGCAACTGTGCCTACTGGCACGGCGTGTTCGGCGGCCTTTACCTGCCGCACCTGCGCCGAGGCGTCAAGGCGCCCCTCATCCGCGCCGAAGCCGCCGCTGACCGCGCCTCGGCCCAGGCCCTACACCCCGAAGCTCGAACCTCGAAACTCGATAGCGAGCCCTGGCCCCGCGTTGAAACCGGCGACTTCGATTACGACGGCCACGACGAGATCTCGCTCGTCAACCCGGACCTTCGCGTCACGCTCAAGCCTTCGATGGGCGGACACGTCGCCGAGTGCAGCAGCACGGCGCTGGAACTGGACCTGGTGGACACTCTCGCGCGCCGCAAGGAAGCCTACCACCGCAACGTCTTCCGGGCCGCGCACTCTCCCGGCGTCGGCGTGAAAAGCATTCACGACATCTCCGTGCTCAAGGAGAAAGGGCTCGAAAAGCTGCTCCAGTATGACTGGTATCCGCGGCGTGCGTTCATGGAGCATTTTCTCGGGCCGGGCGCCGACCTCCAGGCGTTCGTGCGGTGCGAGTATCACGAGGTGGGAGACTTCACCGTCGAGCCGTATGTTGCCAGTGTGCCGGCGGCGTCTCCTGCTCCGCAGAAGCACAGGGGCCACGGGACCGTTTCGGTCGCTCTGCGGCGGGACGGCGGCATCTACCTGCACGGTGGCCGGGTCCCGGTCATGGTCGAGAAGACAATCAGCCTGCCCGCTTCGGGGACCGAGCTTTCGGTGCGCTACGTCGTGGCCGCGTCTGCTGTCCCGCAGGAGCAGAAACCGGCCGGGCCGACCCAGGACGCGCACCTTGCACAGGGTGCCCAGCTGCCGCAGGGTGCCCAACCGCTGCAGGGGATCCGGTTCGCCGTTCAGGTCAACGCGTCTTTCGTCTCAGGCGGCGGGCCCGGACCCCTTGGGTCCGGGGGCTGCTACTACCGGTCTGCCGCGGTGGATCACGGCAACGTCCTGGAGCCGGCCGCGCTGACCGGGTCCGGCTATGTGGATTTGGTTGACGAAGTGGGCGGCTTTGAGATACACTTGGGTATGAAGGGTTCCGGCGCCGCGGAGTCAGAACGGGATGTCGGCCCGGCAAACGCACTTGGGCCAACGGGTTCGGCGGCTGCTTCGGCGGAGCCGGCGGAGATTTGGGTGTTTCCCGTGCAGACCGTTTCTCAATCCGAATCCGGGTTCGAGCGCGTCTTGCAGAGCGTCGCGATTGTATTCGTGTGGCCCATCAACGTGGCCCCCGGCGGCCCGCCGTGGTGCGCGGACCTCTGCTATTCGATTCTTAAGAAAGGGGTCTAGAGTTCAGCTTCCAGGGTTGGAACGGTTTCCTGGACGGGCGCTCTGGACTTGAAAGTTGAGCCATGAGCGACGGGCAGGCAGCAAAAAAGATGGAGAATGATCCGGCGGCCGAAGCAGCCTCGCGGCTGGCTCGGGCGCTTGAGGAGCGGTCGGAGCGCCTCGCGGCGCTGGTCCGGATTACGACGGCCGTGGCCTCGTCCGACGACTTGGGAAACGTGCTCCAGGTTGTCGCGTTTGAGACGGCGCGGTTCATCCGGTTCGACGTGCTGGGCCTGGCCCTGGTCGACCGGAAGAAGGGCGTGTACCGCCTCGGACCGTCCGTCGGCGCGGGGACTCAGGCGGCGCCGCCGGCCGAACCATCCTCGCCGCCCGAGTTCCCGCTCGTCGGGTCCGCTGTCGAGTGGGCCGTGGCCCACCGTCAGCCCCTTGTGCGCGTCACACTTCCGCCTCTGGCGGCCACACTCTCGCCCAAGGGCGACCGCCCGCCCGATGACGGGCAACAGAGCGCGCCCGACCAGACGTTTCCGGAAGAAGAGCGCCTGGCCGCCCAGGGGATGCATTCGTGTGCGCTCATGCCCATAGTCGGCCGCGAAGGGGTCTCCGGCGCGCTGCTCCTGGCCAGCCGGTCTGAGCAGTCCTGCTCGAAGGACGACCTGAACTTCCTTGAGTTGGTGGCCGAGCAGGTGACGGGTGCGCTGGAACGGCATGCCTACCAGGCACAGCTCCGAAAACGCCACGGCAAGCTGGCCATCATCCACGAGATCAGCCGCAAGGCGATGGCGCAGTTCGACATGGTGGACGTCCTCGACTCGGTCGCCGGCTCCATCGAGCATTACTTCGGCTATTACGACGTCAGCATCTTCCTTGTGGACGACAGCGCGGGCGACGTCGTGCTGATGGCGCAGGCCGGGGCCTACCGCGAGCGCACGGCGGTCGGCTACCGCCAGAAGCTCGGTGTCGGGCTCGTCGGGATCTGCGCCGCCACCGGCGAGACGATCCTGGCCAACGACGTGGCACGCGAGCCCAGGCGGGTCATTGCCTTTCAAGGCGAGGCGCCCAGCGGCAGCGAGCTGTGTGTGCCCATAAAGGCCGGCGACAATGTCATGGGCGTCATCAACGTGGAGTCGAAGGAGGTCGGGGCGTTCGAGGACGAGGACGCTAACACACTCGAAGCGTTCGCAGCCCAGATCGCCCAGACCATCGAGAACGCCCGTCTGTACGAAGAGACCCGGCTCTTGAAGGAGTTCAACGAGAACATCATCGCCAACATGCCGACTGCGCTGGCGGTGGTGGACATGGACATGCGAGTCCAGATCGTCAACGACACGTTCACGAGGCTCCGGTGCAAGGGCCGGGGCGATCTGCTCCACAAGGACATCGCGGAGCTGTTCACGCCGTGGTTCCTGCGTGAGGGCGGGCTGGCCGAGGCGATCCGGTCGGCGGTCGACACCGGCCGCCCGGTCTCGATCCCGAACGTGAAGGCGGTCGTGCTCCCCGCGATCGGCCGCCTGTTCAACGTCTACGTGTCGTCCATCGGCATGGGCACTCAGCAGGCCGCGATGATCATGCTGGAGGATGTGACCCAGACGGTCGAACACGCCTATCACCTGTCGATGCTGCGGCAGATCAACGAGACGGTGCAGACCACGCTCGATCTGAAGCGCCTCTTGCGGCTGGTGCTGACGTGCAGCACGTCCGGCCACGCGCTGGGCTTCAACCGGGCCATCCTGATGATGGTCAACAAGAACACGAACACCCTGGAGGGCCGGCTGGCGATCGGGCCTCAGAGCCAGGAGGACGCCTACCGGATCTGGCAGCGGATCAACGTGGAGCACAAGAGCTTCAAGGAACTGCTCCGTGACGCCGACGACGGGCGGCCGGATGAAGAGATGCCTCTGTATCACCTGGCGGCGCGCCTGAAGCTGCCGCTCGACTCCGACGAACTGGTAGTGCGGGTGGTCCGGGAGAAGGGCGTCGCCATGGTAGCTGACGCCTTCAACGACGACCGGGTCAGCGAGGAGTTTCGGTCGATCGTCGGGGCGAACAGTTTCGTGGTCGTCCCGCTCATCGCCAAGGACGAGGCGGTCGGGGCCATCATCGCGGACAACCTTTATTCGGGCCAGCCCATCACGCCCGAGAAGGTGGAGCTGCTGACGATCTTTGCCAACCACGTGGGCCTGGCGATCGAGAACGCGGAGGCGTACGACGCGCTGCACAAACAGATCGGCAAACTGCAGGAAGCCTACCGCGAGCTGCGCGAGACCCAGGGCAAGCTCGTCCAGACGGAGAAGCTTGCCGCTATCGGCGAGGTGGCGGCTCACGTGGCCCACGAGATCCGCAACCCGCTCGTCACGATCGGCGGCTTCGCCCGCAGCATCCGCCGGCAACTGGGGGACGAGCACCCGACGATCCGCAGCGTGGACATCATCGTCGAGGAAGTCGCGCGGCTGGAGAAGATCCTGGCGAACGTGATGGACTTCAGCAAGCCCTCGGCGCCCTGGAAACGCCCCACGAAGATCAACCAGGTCATCCAGAACACGTGCGTGCTGCTGTCGAACCAGTTCGAATCGCGGCAGATTGAACTGGTCCAGAGCCTCGACCCGAACGTGCCGCTGGTCATGGTCGACGGAGAGCAAATCAAGCAGGCGCTGCTCAACATTCTGAAGAACGCGGCCGAGTCTATCGAGAATGAAGGCCGGGTGATCGTGACCAGCCGGGCGGAGCGGGGGAACGTGTGGATCGACGTGAGCGACACGGGCAAGGGTGTTCCGGAGGACATGATCCCGAACCTCTTCGACCCGTTCTTTACCACCCGGCCGGACGGAACGGGGCTGGGGCTGGCGGTCACGAGGAAGATCATCGTGGATCACGGCGGCGACATCGACGTCAAGAGCAAGCTCGGCGTCGGGACGACGTTCACCATCTCGTTGCCCGTGGAACCGTCAGGCAACTCACACCGCGCAGGCGGTTCTGAAAGGGGAGTGTCTTCGGCAGCGCAATCGCCCGCCGAAAGCCCCGTTGGTGCTTCCAAACAAGGAGGAGTGAAATGAGCAAGATTCTGCTGGTCGAGGACGACGCGAACCAGGCCCTCTTGTTTCAGACGGAACTGGAGGCGGACGGGTACGAGGTCGTCGTGGCCGGGGACGGCCGCGAGGCGGTCGAGTTGGTCGAAAAGACCGGGCCGGACATCGTCGTCATGGACATCAGCATGCCCGGCATGGATGGCATCGAGGCGATGGGCCGCATCCTGAGCGAGCACAACAAGCTGCCGGTGATCCTGAACACGGCGTACGCGTCGTACAAGGACAACTTCCTGAGCTGGTCGGCCGATGCGTACGTGGTCAAGTCCTCAGACCTGACGGAGCTGAAGGATACGATCCGGAAGCTGCTCGAGAAGGGAGAACCGGAAGGCAAGGCTACGACACCGGCGTGATGAAGAGGGAGGCGGCGAATGCCCGGGCTGGCTGACAACGACGAACTCAAGCGGACCGCCGTGCTGCTCCTGGCCGGAGGCCAGGGCGAGCGCCTGTATCCGCTTACGCGGGACCGGGCCAAGCCTGCCGTTCCTTTCGGCGGCATTTACCGGATCATCGACTTTACCCTTTCCAACTGCCTGAACTCCGGGCTGCGGCGGATCAACGTCCTGACGCAATACAAGTCGTCCTCGCTCCAGCGCCACCTTCAGCTGGGGTGGACCATTTTCCGGCCGGAGCTGGGCGAGTACATGAACGTGATTCCGCCGCAACAGCGCAGCGGCGCGCACTGGTATCTGGGAACGGCGGATGCGATCTACCAGAACATCTACACGCTCGAGCGCGAGAAGCCCGCGCACGTGCTGGTTCTTTCGGGCGACCACATCTACAAGATGAATTACGCGCACATGATCAATTTCCACCTGAGCAAGGGTGCGGACATGACCGTCGCGTGTTTCGCGGTCCCCACGGCCAAGGCCGCCCGCCAGCTGGGCGTACTGGCGGCGGACAGCGAGGGCCGGCTGATCGAGTTCCAGGAGAAACCGGAACAGCCGGCCGAGATGCCGGGCCGGCCGGGGTTCTGCTACTGCTCGATGGGGGTCTACCTGTTCCGTACGGGCGTCCTGGTCCGCGAGGTGATCGCGGACGCGAAGACGGACTCGGCCCACGACTTCGGCAAGAACATCATTCCGTCGATGGTTCGCAAGCAGGAGAAGGTCTACGCCTACGAGTTCAAGGGCGACGGCGCCAGCTCCGAGGCGTACTGGCGCGACATCGGGACGATCGACGCGTATTGGGAGGCGAACTATGACCTGGTCCAGGTCTCGCCCGCGTTCAACCTGTACGATCCCGACTGGCCGATCCGCACCTGGCAGCCGCCGGCGCCGCCGGCCAAGACCGTGCTCAACGAGCCCTCGGGCCGCCAGGGAAGAGCGGTAAACTCGCTCGTCTCGCACGGCTGCATCATCAGCGGCGGGTACGTCGAGGAGTCCGTGCTTTCGCCGCTCGTCCACGTGCACAGCCGGGCGGACGTGCGGCAGTGCGTGGTGATGGACGAGGTGGACATCGGGCGCGGGGCGCGGATTCGCCGGGCGATCATCGACAAGCGAATGCTTATCCCTGAGGGGACGGTGATCGGGTATGATCCCGAGAAGGACAGGGCCCGCTT